>CAVHMZ010000091.1:0-1918 GCA_963637225.1 Segatella hominis | reverse complement strand
TATGCAGTCCGGATCGATGCTGAACGCTTTAGAGATGACCTCTTTGAGCCCCGAGCTCGAATCGTCGGGATAATGGCCCACATCCGAGATCGCCGATGCGACTATCTCGGCAAGATCCTCCGGAGGACCGAACGGATTGAGGTTGTGGCTGTAGTCCTCGATTCCCTCGAGCTTCCAAGCCTGGCCCCCGTGCACGGTCTTCGGCAGACCTGCGAGCTCGGCCCTCGGCGATATGCGTCCTTTCATCTTACACCGAATCTCCAATGCCTTGAACGTATAATATGACTGGGTTCATGGTTCCATCCATCAAGACCCAGATATGCCAGGCCGATGGCCGGATTTGCCCGTTTTCGACTGTTGGGAAAGGCTCAATCGCGCAGGCATGCCAATGGGATGACAAGGATGCCGTCGTCTCTGCGATACCCGTATTCCGTACCGGTGATGACGATCTTCAGATCCGGAAACTTCATCGGAATCTCGGCAGTATCGTTGAATTCTCTTACCAATGACTCGATCTTCAACAGATGCTTCGCACCGTCATCTACGCCTTTCTCCCCCAGTTTGACCTCGCATAATGCATATCTTCCGTCAGGCAAGTGCAGCACGGCATCCGCTTCCAGCCCATAACGGTCACGATAGTGCGATACCCTCCCGCCGGCGACGGAGGAGTAGATCAGAAGATCTCTGATGACCAAGGACTCGAAGAGAAATCCCAATGTGATGAAATCCGTGTTGAAGTATTCTGGACCGATTCTCATTGCGGCTACTGCGATCGAAGGATCGATGAGATTCTTCTTCTTCGCCGAACGGATGGCAGTTCTGGAACGAATGGCGGGGCTCCAAGCTTCTACATCAGATATTATGAACAACTTCTCGAGTGCGGCAACATAATCATAGAAAGTAGCTTCGGACAGGTTGTAATTGTTCCTTATATCGGCCATGATGGTTTTGTTCTCGGTTGTCTGGCAGATGTTACGGGAATACGACCTCAGCAGATCTCTGACGATAGCAGGATTACGGGATATTCCATCGACTTTAGATGAATCTACCTCGCAGATCTGCTCAAACAAGTCCTCGGCGACAAGTGTGGCATCTTCGGCATCGGTACAGCTGATAGCTGACGGCCAGCCTCCGCGGCAAATCGCTCTGATGATCCCATCGACATCCAATTCTGAATGGCATGCCTCAAACTCGTCGGGACGATCGAACAGATCTTTCAGAGATACGGTCCCATTGGATTCGCCGCTCTCGAACAGGCTCATAGGATACATCCTCATCCTTGAGATCCTCATTGTGCCTGTATGCGGGACATCTGCACACCCCGTGGTGGAACCTGTAAGGATATACTGCCCTTTGCTCTGCGAATCGTCCACGGATTTACGCACTGCGCCCCAGATTTCAGGAGCATCCTGCCATTCGTCAAAGAGACGAGGCTTATCTCCCTCCAGCAACTTGGAAGGCTTTGTCGATGCCACGGCGAGATAACCGCGCCTCAGATCCTCGTCCTGGAATTCCACAAAGCTCCTGGAGTGCTTCTTTGCGGTAGTGGTCTTTCCACAGCCCTTAGGACCTGCAATCAGAACTGCTCCGAATGCCTTCAATTTCCTTTCAAGGACTGAATCTGCAATGCGGGCCTTGTATTCCATCGGCTGATTCACGATTTGGTAAAGACATTTGTGGTATTTTAATTAAGTGATTTGAGGTATTTTGGTTAAGTGATTTGCGGTATTTTGGTAAAGAGATTTGCGGCAATGCCTCGAAAACGATGCACAGGAGCCGAATCGCCCTTCAGAAGGAGCATAATCAGGCAAGCCCTCCGAAGATCATGATATTGCAAGCGGGCCCGTCGGGATTCGAACCCGAGTCTGAGGCTCCGGAGGCCCCCATGCTATCCAAGCTATACTACGAGCCCAATGAG
>CAVHMZ010000090.1:9333-10778 GCA_963637225.1 Segatella hominis | reverse complement strand
AGCGTTCTATGGTTGCACTGGGCTGACTTCCGTTTCCATTCCGGATTCCGTCACGTCCATTGGAATATATGCATTCGCTGAATGTTCCGGTCTAAAGTCCATACATTTCGGGAAAGAGCTAAAGGAAATCGGAGTCTGTGCGTTCATGACCAAGGAAGGAGAACAAACAGCGTTCAAAAACGAGGACAAGACGGAGACATTCGATCTGCCCAACGACATAGGCGAGCTGAAGGGGAGATGGTTCGAAGGCGACATCGAAGAGATGGTGAGAGTGCCGCAGCATACCCTAACCTTCATAGACGGAAGCGCCCGCACTGAGCACAGGTACACAGAAGGAGAGCGCGTCGAAGAGCCGGCGGTATCGCCGAAGACCGGATACACGTTCAAGTGCTGGGCCAGGGACGATGGGACGGCATTCGATTTCGAGAATGACGTAATGCCGAATAGCGACCTCGTCCTGACTGCCGTATGGATCCCCGACGCGTGCAAAGTGATCTTCTGCAACGAAGGGGAAACGGTTCATACAGAGAGCTGCAGCTGTGGCAGCACCATAGAGCTGCCGGGCGAAGAGAGCTGGATATCGAAGACCGGATACTCCCTCTCCGGCTGGCAGATCGAGAGCGCAGGCGATGTCTATAAGCCCGGGACCGAGTACAAGGTGGAGTCGGACATCGCGTTCACCGCCGTGTGGAAAGTCAACCAATACACCATAAAATTCGATTCCGACGGGGGATCTCCGGTGAATTCCATCACGCAGGACTATGGCACGCAGGTCGAGAAGCCCGCCGATCCCGCCAAGAACGGATACGCGTTCGTCCACTGGGAAAAGGACGGCGAGGAATACATCTTCAAGACCATGCCCGCAGAAAACATAACCCTCGTCGCCGTCTGGAAGGCCGATTCCGCCTGGGATGACGATGACGATGCCTATGTCCCTGCCGTGATCCCCGATGGCGGGAACAGCGGAAACAAAGGCTCAGGCGCCTCCGTCGCCGCGGTAGCCGTTGCGGCCGGATGCGCCGCCGCTCTCCTGGCAGTCCTGGTGATGCTCGGAAACGGCAGGTCCAGGAGCTGAGCCTCCAAAAATTCAAACAGGGGCTCCGGCCCCTCCCTTCCATCCTTCATCGCAGGGCGAACAGCGGGCTCCCGAACAGGAGCACGACCGCCGACGCTATCGCCAAGGGCAGTATGAACGGGATCATCGGCGTGACCAGGACATCCTTCCTTCCGGATGCCTCCAGCATGTCCAGCTCCTTCTCCTTGTCCTCCGCCGTTGCATGGCATCTCGCCACATCCCCGTTCTCAGCCCTCTCCTGGAGCCATACGAACGACCTCCTCGCTTCCGATATCGGCAGACGGTATGACGTGAACATAGATCTCGACACGTTCCCGTTGCGGATGTTGCGGCACGCCACCGGGACCGCCCCCAGGACTGCGATCGTCAG
>CAVHMZ010000090.1:0-9276 GCA_963637225.1 Segatella hominis | reverse complement strand
GTCAGAGCGATCGCCAGGATAGAGAAAGTCGGGCTCAGGACGACCGACTCGGGTACATCGGCTGTCCACAGGCCGAACACGTCCGGATACACAGGGAACGCCAGCGCGAGGGCCATCAGGCACTTCGCATCCGCTCCGCCCGGGATCAGGCCGGCCCTGTACATCACATAGAACAGAAGCACCAGCACGAAAGACATGGCTCCCGGCAGGCCTGTTTCCGCATCGATATGCAGCGCGGCCCCCGACAGGACAACCGCCGCAACAGCCATCGGAAGGCTCCGCAGCCCCGTTATCCTCGGAGACAGCACCCACACCGCCACCGATATCAGATCGACAAGGGACGCCATCAGCGCGGCATGGTCCGATCCGTCCCAGCGGGCCATCGTCCCGACGGCCAGGCCCCAGGCTATGACCGCATGCCAATATCCGTCCTTCACCAGACGGGTGCGGACGTCGGAAACGGCCGCGGCCGCCAATATGATGACCGGCACGGCGGCCCATATCGCGCTCGGGATGTCCATGCCCGTCGGATTCCCCCTGCAGCTTATAAAGCAATGAGAGAACATTCCATTGAACTCCGCGGACCCGTCGCATCCGCTTATATACCCTCCGCCGTTTCCGAGACCCATGAACACAAAAGCCGCGGCGCTCGCGGCCATAGCGATGCTCGCGATCCTGGCGATCCCCCTGTCCCTCGCGGACGAAGGGGATGCCATCTCCGGCCACGGAGTGGTCGTGACGATCAGGGGCGGGAGCGACTCCATCGACATGAGCATAGACGGAGGGGCCACCAAGACCACCGTCCTCTACGTGACCAACACCTCGTCCGATTCCCTGGACATAACCGTGCCCTCGGTGTCCGCCGGCCATGCCGCGATCGCAGGCGTGGTCACCGTCGGAGGCTCCTTCGCATCCATGATCGAGCCTGCGGGCGGGAAGAACGTGGCCGTGGTCACCGTCACCGTCCACACCGACAGGCTCTCCGACGACGAGCCCTTCTCCGGCAGTCTGAAGCTGAACTTCACGGTCATCGACTCCGGGGAGACTTTCACGATCTCCGTGCCTTACAACATCACCATAGAATCCATCTACAGCAACGGGGACTCCTACAACAAGTTCTTCGGGATCTTCCCCAACACCCTCCCATCGCCGCTCAACAGCGTGTGGGTCACCTGCGCCGTCACCCTGGTCCTGTGGATCCTCGCCACCGTCGTCATGTGCGAGATCGTCATCCCCCTGGTAATCAGGCTCGTCAGGTTCAACAAGAGCAAAGAGGACAGGAAGGACATCACCCGCCGGCTCACCAAGACGATCTCCCTGCTGATGCTGGTCATCGCGTTCAACGAATGCCTGAACATAGTGGGGGCGAACGCGGAGGTCATGAGCTTCGTGGCCAACCTGTCCCTTGCGCTGTACGTGCTCATCGGCGCGTTCATCGCCTGGCAGATCTACGGGTTCATCATCAGCACCCTCCTCAAGGGCCTGGACGAGGCCGTGGAGGTGGACGGGGTGGACTCGTCCCTGGTCCCCCTGTTCAAGATGATCGGGAAGCTCGTGATCTGCGTCGTCGCGGCGACCATAATCCTCGCCGCATACGGCGTGGACCTGGCCGGCCTGCTGGTCAGCGCGGGGGTCATCACCCTGGGGATCACCTTCGGGGCCCAGCAGCTCATCAGCCAGTTCTTCAGCGGGATCGTGCTCCTCGCGGTGAGGCCGTTCAAGAAGGACGACTTCATCAGCATCAACGGAACCACCTACAAGGTGCACAAGGTGAACCTGATGTACACCGAGTTCGAGAACTGGGACAAGGACCAGATCATCACCATGCCCAACAACGTGGTGTCCGCGGCAACCCTGGTGAACTTCACCAAGGAGGACCAGCTCACCAGGATCTTCGTCTACATGGAAGTGGCCTACGACGCCGACCAGACCAAGGCCAAGGAGCTGCTCATCCGGGCCGCCAACATGCACCCGCACGTGGTGAAGGACGGAAGCGTGGCGAAGCCCGGCACCAGGCTCACCGCCTTCAACAACTCCGGGATCGAGTACAGGCTCGCGTGCTTCGTGGACGACTACGACAACAGCCGCCACTACGCCGGCCAAATCAGGGAGATAATCTACAAGCTCTTCCGCGACAACGGCATCGAGACCACCTACGAGAGGCTCGAAGTGGAAGTGGTCAACGTCTTCGACGGCGGAGAGCGCCCTCCGGAAGCGGGCAAGGGCGCGGATGCCTGAGCGTTCCTGCGGAATCCGCAGGAACCCGAAACCTTTTCCGAGCTTCTTCCCGCCAAACCTATGGAATCCGCCCTTTTTCTGCGGATTCCCATAATTTATATAATCAGATAAGAATGCGCGGGAACATAAGCCCGATAGGTGCCGGAGGTATATGAGATGGACGACCTTGACAAGAGGATCATCGAGATTATGAAAAAGGATTCCAGACGCCCGTTCGTCGAGATCGCCAACCAGCTGGGCGTGTCCGAGGGGACGGTGCGCAGCAGGGTCCACAGGATGACCGAGGAAGGGATAATCCGCGGGTTCACCATCAAGACCAGCTCCAGGAACGTGAAGGCCCTGGTGGAGATAAGGATAGACGTGAACACGGACACCCAGGACATCGCCAGGGAGCTGGCGGGGTATGCGGGGGTGACCGAAGTCTTCGAGGTCACCGGCGACCAGGACATAATCGCCATCGTCGATGTGGAATCGTCGCAGCACCTCAACGACATCATCGAGAGGGTCAGGCGCTACGACAACATCCTCAGCACCAGGACCCGCCTGATACTCAAGGAGCACTTCGGGGAGGCATGAGGCATGTTCGCAGGAACAGGCACGGCGCTGATCACGCCGTTCGGGAAGGACGGGAAAGTGGACGAGGAGGCCCTCAGGAGGCTCGTCAGGTTCCAGGAGGACAACGGGGTCGACATGCTCATACCCTGCGGTTCCACCGGGGAATCGGCCATGATGAGCCATGAGGAGCACCTCAGGGTCATAGAAGTGGTCATAGACGAAGCGAGGAAGGCCAAGGTCATCGCCGGAGCCGGGAGCAACTGCACCGCCGAGGCCATCGGCCTCAGCAGGGATGCCCAGGACCTGGGCGCCGACGCGCTGCTCTCCATATCCCCGTATTACGTGAAGCCCACCCAGGAGGGGATCTACCGGCATTACAAGGCGATCTCCGAGGCGGTGGACATACCGGTTATCGTGTACAACGTCCCGGGAAGGACCGGGTCCAACGTCGCCCTCGAGACGACGCTCCGCCTGGCGGAGCTGGACGGGATCGGAGGGATAAAAGAGGCAAGCGGCAACATGGCCCAGATACAGGGCATCCTGGCCGGGCGCCCCGAGGGGTTCTCCGTCCTGAGCGGGGACGACGGGATGACATTGGCCCTGATGTCCGTCGGAGCCGACGGCGTCATCTCCGTGGCGTCCAACTGCTGCCCCGGGCTCATGTCCGAGATGGTGAATAGCGCCCTTTCCGGCAATTATGACATAGCCAAGACGATCCACGGCAAGCTCATGCCCCTGTTCGGCGCGCTGTTCTGCGAGTCGAACCCGATACCGATAAAGCACGCCATGGGAAGGATGGGTTACGGCGACGGATGCCCCAGGCTCCCGCTCACGCCGCTGTCGGACAAGGGGAAGGCCGTGCTCGATCCCGTGCTCGACGAGCTGGGGATAGAATGAGGCCGCATTTCAGAAACCGTTCCAACGAGGTGCTCATACAATGATCACAGTGATGAAGTTCGGCGGGACCAGCGTCGGTTCCCCCGAGGCCCTGAAGAGGGTCGCCGGCATAATAGCTAGCAAAGAAGGAGAGAAGGTCGTGGTGGTGTCGGCGATGTCCGGGATCACCAACTACCTGGTGAGCGTGGCGGACAACCCCCAGGCCGACACGGAGGCTGCCATCGGGCAGTTCTGCAGCAAGCACCTGGCCGCGGCGGAGGAGCTGCTGTCCGGGGAGGCCCTGGACGAGTTCAGGGAGGAGTTCGGCAAGAGGATGGACGGCCTGAGGAAGGCGGTCTGCGCGGACAGGGACAGCCCGTTCTACGAGGACGCCGTGGTCTCCCAGGGAGAGAGGTTCTCCTCCCTGATACTGTCCTGCCTGCTGAGATCGATGGGCTACAGGTCCGCGGCCCTCACCTCCGAGGACGCGGGGATCGTGGCCGTCGGGCAGCCCATGTCCGGATCGGCAGATCTTTTGAAGACGGCATCGGGCATGACGATGAAGGTCAAGCCCCTGCTGTCCATGGGGATCGTCCCGATCATCACCGGGTTCTACGGCATCGACGGCCAGGGCAGGCCCCTGACCTTCGGGAGAGGAGGATCAGACTATTCCGCGGCGGTGGTGGCCAACGCCATCGACGCCGACACCCTGGAGATCTGGACCGACGTGGACGGGTTCATGTCCGCCGACCCCAGGATCATCCCCGGAGCGGTGAAGATCGACGAGATGAACTTCGGAGAGGCGGCCGAGCTGGCGTACTTCGGAGCCAAGGTCCTGCACCCCAGGACCATCGAGCCCGTCAGGCTCAAGCACATCCCCCTGAGGGTCAAGAACTCCTTCAAGCCGGACGAGCCCGGGACGCTCATACACCACCTCAGGAAGTCCAAGAACGAGCTTCTCAGATCGGTCGCGGCCAAGACCGACCTGTCCATCATCACCATCAGCTCCGCGGAGATAGCCTACAGGCCCGCCATGGTCGCCAGGATCATCGACAAGATCGCGGACATCAACGTGATAATCTACTCCATATCCACCTCGCTGTCCACCGTCGCCTTCCTGGTGCACAACAACGACGTGAAGATCACGCTGAAGCAGCTGAACGGCCTCAGCGGAGGGGACATCGAGAGGATCGACGTGAAGAACAACGTCGCGCTCATCTGCGCCGTGGGAGACAACCTGCTGGACAAGTGCGGGGTCTCCGGGGACATATTCTCCGCCGTGAAAGAGGCGAATGCCAACGTGGAGATGATCTCCGAAGGCGCGTCCGACGTGTCCCTGAACTTCGTGGTCCCCATGAGCAGGGTGATAGACGTCGTGAAGATACTGCATGACAAGTACATAGGTGATGCCCAATGATGAGGGAGTTCGAAGGGAAGGACGGAATCATGATGATCGGCGGGAAGTCCGCCGCGGAGATCGCCGAGGAGTTCGGGACCCCCGTCTACGTGACGGACGAGAAGAGGCTCAGGGAGAACTACAGGAACATCTACGGAGCGTTCTCCAAATACATGGACACGAAGATCCACTACGCCTGCAAGGCCAACACCAGCCTGGCGATACTGAAGGTGCTGGAGCAGGAAGGCTCCGGGATCGACGCCGTGTCCATCGGCGAGGTCATGACCTGCCTGAAAGCAGGGTACTCTCCGGACAGGATCATGTACACCGGGGTCAACGTGAGCAACGAGGAGCTGAAAGCCGTCTCCGACCTGGGAGTGATGATCAACCTCGACTCCGTTTCGGAGATGGAGAGGCTGGCGGAGATAGCTCCGTGCACCGACGTGTCCTTCAGGATCACCCCCGGCGTGGGCTCCGGCCACAGCGCCAAGGTGATCACGGGATCCAAGGGAGCCAAGTTCGGGATCCCCCTGGACGATGTTATAACCACATACGCCAGGGCGAAGGACCTGGGGTTCAACGTCAGGGGGATCCATGCGCACATCGGCTCCGGCGGGCAGACCGTCGAGCCCTTCATGGACATGATGGAGGTCCTCATCGAGCTGGTCAACGAGATCAAGGGCATCGGGATAGACCTCGAGTTCATCGACATGGGAGGAGGCATCGGAGTCCCGTACAAGCCCCAGGAAGAGGAGATGGACGTCGGCGAGCTGGCCATGAACCTCACCGACATGATACAGGAGGAGACCGACATCAAGACGCTCATCCTGGAGCCCGGGAGGTACATCGTCTGCGACAGCACCGTGCTCCTGACGAAGGTCAACGACGTGAAGGACGCCGGGACCAAGAAGTACGTGGGATGCGACGCAGGGTTCAACACACTCATACGCCCCGCCATGTACGACTCCTACCACTACGTGGCCATAGCCAACAAGTTCGGCAAGGCCTGCACGGACAAGTACGATGTCGTGGGGCCGATATGCGAGTCGGGAGACTACCTGGCCCACGACAGGGTGCTCCCGGATCCCGCGGAAGGGGATATCGTGGCGGTCTACAACGCAGGAGCCTACGGGTTCTCCATGTCGAGCAACTACAACTCCAGGCCCCTGTGCGCAGAGGTCCTGGTGAACGACGGGAAAGCCGACCTGATAAGGGAGCGCGAGACCGTCGAAGAGATGTGGAGGCACCAGATCGTCCCGGAGAGGCTACAGCGATGAGGTTCTGGAAGTATCAGGGCATAGGCAACGACTTCATCCTCCTGGACGGGACGGACGGTATGCTGGAGCCGGACCCGGAATGGTGCGCCCGCGCATGCGACCGCCACTTCGGCATCGGAGCCGACGGGGTCCTCTACGTGCTCCCCGGAGAAGGCACCGACATCACCATGAGGATCGTCAACGCCGACGGGACGGAGGCGGAGATGTGCGGCAACGGCATCAGATGCGTCGCCAAACACGCATACGACCACGGGATAGTGGACAAAGAGAAGTTCAGCATCCACACCCTGGCAGGGGATCTGGAAGCGACAGTCGCCGTCGTCGACGGAGAGGTCTTCTCCGTCACGATAAACATGGGCGCCCCCGTCCTGGACGGCAGGAGCATCCCGATAGACCACGACGGAAGGTTCATCGGCCAGCCCTTCGAGGCCGACGGCATGGAGTTCAAGGCAAACGCGGTCTCCATGGGCAACCCCCATTTCATAACGTTCACGGAGATGGACGACGCCTCCATCGACAGGCTGGGCCCGGTGCTGGAGAAGCACCCCTTCTTCCCCCGCAAGACCAACGTGGAGTTCTGCAGGGTGGAGGACGGGAGGATCCTGATCCGCGTGTACGAGCGCGGAGCGGCCTGGACCCTCGCCTGCGGCACCGGCGCATGCGCCGCCGCGACGGCAGCCGCCCTCAACGGGCTGGTGCCGTTCGGCAAACCCATTGATGTCCACCTTCCCGGCGGATGGCTCAGGATCACCGTCGACAAGGACCTGAGATACGTGCTCATGGAGGGGCCGGCGAAGCTGGTCTTCCGGGGCGAGACGGAGTGACAAGCATGACAAGTTTCGAGCAAGCAGAAAGACTTCAGAAGATCCCCCCTTACCTGTTCGTCAGGCTGGAGAAGCTCTCCGCCGAGAAGAGGGCGGCCGGATGGGACATGATCGACTTCGGGATCGGAGACCCCGACCTCCCCACGCCGGAATGCATCGTCGATGAGATGTGCAGGGAGGCGAGGATCAACAGCAACCAGAAGTACTCCTCGTCCAAGGGCGAGAGGGACCTCAGATGCGCCGTCGCCGCATGGTACAAGAAAAGGTACAACCTGGACATCGACCCCGACACCCAGGTGTGCATCACCATCGGGTCGAAAGAGGGCATATTCAACATCGCCCAGGCCTTCGTCAACGAAGGGGAGACCATTATCGCGCCTTCCCCGGGATACCCCGTGTACTCCGGAGCGGCCACCCTGTTCAACGAGGCGAAGTGCGTCAAGATCCCCCTCAGAGCGGAGAAGAACTGGCTTCTCGACCTGGACGAGTGCCCGAAGAACGCGAGGATGCTGTACCTGAACTACCCCAACAACCCCACCGGGGCCACCTGCGACCTGGATTACCTCAAGAAAGTGTACTCCTGGTGCAAGGACAACGGCACCATCCTGTGCTTCGATGCCGCGTACTCCGAGATGTGCTACGACGGCTACAGGGCGCCCTCCGCGCTCCAGGCAGGGCCGGACTGCATCGAGTTCGGATCGTTCTCCAAGACGTTCAACATGACCGGGTTCAGGCTCGGGTACGCCGTGGGGCACCCCGACCTGGTCGCCGGGCTGGCGAAATGCAAGGGGCAGATCGACTCCGGAGCGCCGATCTTCATCCAGAAAGCTGCTATAAAAGCGCTGGAGCTCTACGGGGACGACGGGAGCCTTCCGAAGGAGGTCTCCGGCAACATGGCCATATACGCCGAGAGGAGGAAGGTCCTGGTCGAGGGCCTGAGGAAGCTCGGGTACAAGGTGGACATGCCCAAGGGGACGTTCTACGTCTGGTTCGACTGCGGGATGCCCTCCGCCGAGTTCACCCAGAAGATGGTCGATATCGGAGTCATAGTGACCCCGGGATCCGGCTTCGGCGAGAGCGCCGACGGATACATCAGGATGACCGTGACCGAGCCTGTCGAGAGGATCAAGATCGCCCTCGAGAGGATGGAGCGCGGCTCCTACCAGTGAAACCTTGCTCTGGCGCCCTGCCGGGAACGGCGGGGCGCCATCCTTTTCCATGCCCGAACAAACAGATAAGATCGGCCATGGCCTGACGCTGGACGGCCTGAAGTCCATCGTGGCTCCCATAGCCCGGCGCTACGGGGTGACGCAGGTGCACCTGTTCGGTTCGCGCTCGAGGGGCGACTACCATGAGGACAGCGATTTCGATCTCCTGATAACCGTCAGGAAAGGAATGGGCCTTCTAGACCTCGGATGCTTCGTCTACGACCTGGAAGAAGCTCTGGAGAAGCCTGTCGGGATATCGTTCAGGGACTCTGCGACCGAGATGTTCCTGGAAGCCATCGCCCCGGATCTGAAGGAGGTCTATGTCCAAGAGCAGGATCCAGCTGCAGATCCGGCGGAACGCCACCCTTCGCCCCCTTGCCGGAGCCGATAGCGAGACTTCCTGCTCCTTCAGGACACGGTTCCAGCAGCAGCGAAGGGAATCCCTTCGGCATTAAGTACTGGCAGCTCCGTACTAAAACCGGATGCCGGCAGACAGCCTCCGTCCGAAGAACGACTGGATGTGATGAAGCCATGAATGACGAGACGACGTTGGGAACGGGCCCGATGCCCCGTTCGGGGATGAGTTGCAGATATTCTAGCCTGTTGCCGAAGGCATCGCTCGCAGCCCTGCTGATGCTCAGCTGCGCCCTCTGCCTCGTCATGGCCTCCTCCCCGGACGGCGATGCGGAGACCGGTTCCGATGATGATGACGGCGTCATATACGAAGATGGCGGCAAGTACATATGGGTGGTCGGATACGAAGGAGACGGAGGCGACGTGGTCATCAAAGGATCCGTCAACGGGAAAACCGTCATAAGCATCGAAGACGAAGCATTCTATATGAATGAGGAGATAACCTCGGTCACATTGCCGGAGAGCATCGTCTCCATAGGCGATTATGC
>CAVHMZ010000089.1:0-2094 GCA_963637225.1 Segatella hominis | reverse complement strand
GAAAGATTCTCATCCTCCGATCATCCTTTTCTTTTCCGATCCTTTCCATCTTGTTCTGTCGTCATCTTCTGTCGATTGTTTTGCTTTCAGCGGAGGTTTTTATATCGATCATCGATGGCTGTCTGATGGCCATATACAGCATCAGCACTTCGATACCGTATGATTCATCGATCTACCTGGTCGATTCCGACCGCACCATGCTGGTTGATGCCGGAACCGGCGAGGATCCCGAGCTCCCAGCAAAGATCGGTATGCTCCTCAACGGAAGGCCGTTGGACATGATCGTCCTCACTCATTGCCATTATGACCATGTCGGCGGAGTCAGGGCCGTTGCAGAGAAGTTCGCTCATCCTCCGGTCTATGCCGGCGAGGCCGACGTGCCCTATCTGAGGTCTGCGGACGAGAAGCACATCCTGTCAGGCATGTTCTCGTCATCTGTCGGGCCCATCGAAGCTCAGCCTTTGAAGGACGGCCAGCCCATCGACCTGGGCGGCATGCGCTTCACGGTCATTTCCACTCCGGGCCACACGGAGGGCGGCATATGCCTTTACGACCCAGATTCCAAGGCGCTGATCTCCGGAGACACCGTCTTCGAGAACGGATTCGGCCGCACAGATTTCCCTGGAGGGTCCATGTCGGCCATGAGGTCCTCCATTTCCCGTTTGAGTAATATTGACATAAGGGAACTGTATCCGGGTCATGGAAGCGTATGCCGCAACTACAGCCGGGCGCACATCGACCGGCTGAAGATGATGGTAGGTGTATGAATGAAGATAATCAAGTGCGATTATTCACATGGCTTCGATGCCCATTGCGAAGAAGCTGTAGCTGCAGCGGCCGAGGATATCGCTGCTGGAAAGCTTATAGTGTATCCCACCGAGACAGTCTATGGCATTGGTGCCGACATCTACAACGAGGCTTCTGTCAAGAACCTCTACATTGCTAAGAAGAGGCCCTTCGACATGCCGCTGTCCGTCGCTGTTTCCGACAAGGCTATGCTCGAGAAGGTCGCGGTCCTGAACGAGAACGCGGACAAGCTGATCAAGGCGTTCCTCCCCGGACCCCTTACAATCATCATCAAGAAGCAGCCGGATGTCCCCGACATAGTCACTTCATCATCGCACAAGGTGGGCATCCGCATTCCGGACAACAGGTTCGCGCTGGAGCTGGTCAGGCGCACAGGCCCTATAGTGGCCACGTCCGCCAACCTGCACTCCCACCCCGACGCCGTCGATGTGAACGCGGCCATCACCGATTTCGGCGACACGGTCGACACGTACATCGATGCGGGCCTCTGCACCATCGGCCAGCCCTCTACCATCGTATGGCTTATGGACAAGGAAGTGGAGATCGTCAGGCAGGGCGCCATTCCGGCGGAGAAGATAAAGGAAGTCTTACAATGCTGAGCGAAGAGGGGCTGGAGAAGCTCCGCAGGGCAGGAAGGATATCCGGAGAGGCCAGGGAACTGGGGCTCTCCATGGTGAAGGAAGGCGTGAAGCTTTACGATGTCGCACAGGAGGTCGAAGGATACATCCGCGAGCACGGATGCGGCCTGGCCTTCCCCTGCAACATCAGCATCAACGAGATCGCCGCGCATTACACTCCCAGCTGCACCGATAAGACGGTCTTCGAGGTCGGAGACGTCGTCAAGGTGGACTGCGGAGCCGAGCTGGACGGGTACGTCGGGGACACCGCCGGGACCGTCGAGGTCGGGACCAACATGTACAGGGACCTCGTCCAGGTGTCGAAGAGCGCAAGGAACACTGTTGCCGAGTTCATCGGCGACGGGGTGCCCCTCTCTGAGATCGGGCGCGCTGTCCAGATGACCATCGAGACCGCCGGCTTCCGCCCGGTGGAGAACCTCTGCGGCCATCAGATCGAGCCCTACAACCTTCATGCCGGGCTCTCCGTCCCCAACTACGACAACGGGGACGAGACTCAGATCAAGGCCGGGATGACCGTTGCCATCGAGCCTTTCGCCACCAACGGCGGAGGCGCAGTGAAGAACGGCAAGCCCGGCAACATCGTCAGGATCCTCAGGGAGAGGCCCATCGCCGACCCCAAGGCGCAGGAGTTCTACGAGTACGTTAAAGG
>CAVHMZ010000088.1:0-5131 GCA_963637225.1 Segatella hominis | reverse complement strand
TCCGGACACGGGCTTGACCTGCGCGGCGGCATCGCCGACGATCATGCAGCGCTCCCCGGCCATCTTGGGCCTGGGGCCCAGAGGGATCTTCCCGCACTGCATCGACACGACCCTGTCCTCGGCGCCCATGCTCTTCAGGAGCTTCTTCAGATAAGGCATCGGAGGCCCGGCGGCCCAAGATGAGCACAGCCCGGCACGGACGGTGTCCCCGCAGGGGATCTCCCAGGTGAAGAACCCGGGGGCCCATTCCAGCCCCAGACGCGCCTTGAAAAGATCATCATGCTCCGGCTTCACAGCCACCTCGGCCTGGATGCCCCTCAGGTACTCAACGGGAGCGTTCCCTCCGAGAGAATCGGCAATCCCGGAAGTGTGCCCTTCGGCCCCGATCAGGAGCCTTGCCTCGATGTCCCCCGAAGATGTCGAGACCTCCACGGAGCCGCCGACGGAATGGGAGACGTACCTGGTGCCGAAGGCGTACTCCGCGCCGGCATCCATAGCGGCATCGGCCATCATGGAATCGAGCTGGCGCCTGTCTATCGTCCTCGCCTTCGGAGAATTGGAACGGACGGTCACGGAGCCCCCGTCAGGGAAGAAGACTTCCGCGCCGCGGATGGTTGAAATGATATCCGGCTTCACGCCGGATAGTTTGATGACATCGTCGGTGACCAGCCCGGCGCACTGCACCGGCGCCCCGGACTCGATATGGTCCTCCAGCACCAGGACGTCATGCCCTGATGCCAGGAGGGCCGCGGCGCGGCTGCCTGCGGGACCGCCTCCCGCGATGACCGCGTCGCGCATCCGCTCAGCTCTTCTTGGACTTCTCGTAGTCCGCGATGAACTTCTGGATCCCCTCGTCGGTCTTGGGGTGCTTGACCATGAGCTTGAGGGTGTCGTAAGGGATGGTCGCGATGTCGCATCCGGTCAGTGCCGCGTCCAGGACGTGAGCGGGGCCGCGGATGGATGCCGCGATGACCTCGGTCTCGATGCCGTAGTTGGCGAAGATGGCCATGATCTCGGCGACCAGGTCGGACCCGTACTGCCCGATGTCGTCCAGGCGCCCGATGAAGGGCGAGACGAAAGATGCTCCGGCCTTGGCGGCCAGGAGGGCCTGCAGGGGCGAGAAGATCAGGGTGACGTTGACCCTTATGCCCTCGGAGGACAGGATCTTGGTCGCTTTCAGGGTCTCCACGCACATGGGCAGCTTGACGTTGATGTTGGGGTGGATGGAGGCGAGCTCGCGCCCTTCCTTCACCATCTCGTCGCAGGTCATGGACATGGCCTCGGCGGAGATGGGGCCGTCGACGACCTCCGCGATCTCCCTGACGCGGGTTCTGACATCGGTGCCCTCTTTGGCGATCAGGCTGGGGTTGGTGGTGACCCCGTCCAGGATTCCCCAGCTGTTGATCTCCTTGATCATGTCCAGGTTGGCTGTGTCTATGAATATCTTCATCGTCGTTTCCTCCTTGAAATCGATTTCTTCGCCGCCTCGGCGATATGCTCGGCCGTGAGGCCGTATTTGGCCATGAGCTCGTCCGGCTTCCCGGACTCCCCGAAGGTGTCGTTGGTGCCGACCCTCTCCAGAGGGGCGGCTGCATTGGCGCAGAGGACCTCTGCGATCGCAGACCCGAGCCCTCCTATGATGCTGTGCTCCTCCGCGGTGACGCAGCATCCGGTCTTCGCGACGGACGCTATGACCGCCTCTTCGTCCAGGGGCTTGATGGTGGCCATGTTGATGACCTCCGCCGAAATCCCCTCGGAAGCAAGCATATCAGCCGCATCGAGGCAGAACGAGACCATCTGGCCGCACCCTATCAGCGTCACATCCGTCCCTTCCCTCATGACCTTGGCCTTGCCGATCTGGAAAGGAGCCCCCTCTTCGGTTATCGTGGGGAACTCGGCACGGCCCATCCTCATGTAGACCGGGCCATCGTACTCGGCGATTGCAATGGTGGCCGCATAGGCCTCGTAGGCATCCGCGGGGGAGATGACGGCCATGTTGGGCAGGGCCCTCATGATGGCCATGTCCTCCAGCGCCTGGTGGGACGCGCCGTCCTCTCCGACGCTGATCCCGCAGTGGGTGGCGACGATCTTCACGTTGAGCTTCGGGTAGGCGACTGCGAGCCTGATCTGCTCCCAGCACCTGCCGGAAGCGAACACTCCGAACGTGGAGGCGAATGCCGTCTTCCCGGAAGCCGCCAGGCCGGCCGCGATGCCGACCATGTTCTGCTCTGCGATGCCCACCTCGATGAACCTCTCGGGGCACGACTTCTTGAATTCCGATGTCTTGGTGGAGCCTGCCAGGTCCGCGTCCAGGACGACCACGTCGTCCCTCTCCGCGGCCAGCGCGGCAAGCGCCTTCCCATAGTAGTTGCGCTGCGCCAGCTTCTCGCTCATTCCGACTCCCCCCTGAGCTCCTTCATGGCCTGCTCGAACTCTTCTTGATTGCAGGCCTTCCCGTGGAACCCGGCGTTGTTCTCCATGAACGAGACACCCTTGCCCTTCACGGTGTTCATTATGATCACCGTGGGCTTCCTGCGGGACTCCTCGGCCTTGTCCAGCGCCTCCTCGATCTGGCGGATGCTGTGGCCGTTGATGATTATGACGTTCCAGCCGAAGGCCTTCCATTTCTCCGGAAGGGGCTCCAGCCCGACCGCGTCCTCGGTGTTGCCTGTGATCTGCAGCCTGTTCCTGTCCACGACCGCTATGAGGCTGCTGAGGCCGTTCTGGCTGGCGAACATCGCCGCCTCCCAGTTCTGGCCGCTCTGCAGCTCCCCGTCTCCGAGGAGGCAGTATGTGCGGTAGGATCTCCCGTCGAGCCTCCCTGCCAGCGCGATGCCGCAAGCCATGCTGAGGCCCTGCCCCAGGGATCCCGTGGACATCTCCACGCCGGGCACCTTCCCGCGGACGGGGTGGCCCTGCAGCTTGGAACCCATCTTCCTGAGGGTCAGGAGATCCTCCACCGGGAAGTACCCGGACTCGGCCAGCGCGGCGTACAGAACCGGGGCCACGTGGCCCTTGGACAGCACGAAGCGGTCTCTGTCCTCCCAAGCGGGGTCGGACGGGTCGTGGTTCATGTTGCGGAAGTAGAGCACTGCCATGAAATCGGCCGCCGACAGGGATCCTCCGGGGTGCCCGGAGCCTGCGGCCGTGGTCATCTCCACGACGTGGATCCTGAGCCTGTTGGCGATCTGCTCGAGCTCTGCGACGCTGATGTCCTTCATCTCACTCGCTCTCTATCCTGGGCGCAAGCAGGTAGTTCACCCTGACGTTGCCGTCTGCAAGCGCGAACACGAGCTTGACGGGATAATCGTTGTCGAGCTCCACGCCGACGACGGTCCCTCCGGGGATCGCCTTGGTTATGTTCGCGAAATAGTCCAGCGGGAACATGCTGCGGACGTCGACATCCGTGTCGACATTGACGGAACCGCCCTCGAGATGGAGGCTGACCGAGTCTGTGTCCCCTTCGCAGGAAAGCTCGAAGCATCCGGGAGCGGCCCTGAGCGTGATGTGGTCAGAGATCGTGTCCGCGGCGCGGATCCCCTTCTGCAGCTCATCCACCGGAAGGCTGATCTTGGCGATGAGCGAGAGCTGGGGGACCTTGGTGTCGCCCATGGTGCTGGTGTCCACCAGGTTCATGCGGCGGGTGATGTTGCCGATCTTGAAGATGAGCCTCCCCATGGAATCGTCCTGCTGCATCGCTATGACGTCGCCCGAAGAGGCGAGCTTGAGGACGCTCTTCACCTTGTCGAGGTCCAAACCGATCTCGCAGGCCTCTGCCTCGTAGCTCTCGAAGGCGCACTTCTCGATCTCCATCTCGATCATGGCGACATGGGCCGCGTCCACTGCCTTGAGGGTCATTCCCTCGGGCGTGATCGTGAACTTGACCTCGTCGATGAGCGTGGAGATGATGTTGACTATCCCCTTGAGAGTGTCGGCCTTCAGTTCCGCATTGAACATCAGTACTCCCTCCAGGAGTGGTTGCACTTGCAGCAGCGGTAGATCCTCGTCTCGGGCTCATCCGCGGCGCGGGTCTGCCTGATGACGAAATAAGCCTCTGTGTGGCCGCACTCCGGGCAGGTTATGCGCGTCTTGGGAAGGGTCGCGACATCCTCTTCGATGACCTTCATGACCCTGTCTCTGGAATCCGTCACGATGACCTCCGCCTTCCCTGCGATGTCCTTTGTGGCTCCGCAGTTGCAGACGTACTTTCCGTCCTTGGGGAACATCATCGATCCGCATGATGGACAAAACATTCTATCAGCCTCTGTCCGAGGGGATTGACTGAAGCTATATAATACTCATGCGCGCGACGGGCACGCGCGGGAAAAGAGGGAAATGGGGCGGGGAACCGCCCCGTTTGGATCAGCTCTTCGGCTTCTTGGCCTTCTTGGAAGAGGCCTTGGAAGCGCGGACGCCCGCCTTCACGGCAGCGGCGATCTCCTCGCCCTGGGCCTTCCCGTCGGAGACTTGCGCGAAGCTGTACCTCAGGACCTTCCATCCCTCGGCCTCGAGCTCGTCGTCGACAGGCTCCCTCTCGCCGGCCTCGGTGACGTAGACGGCGACTCTCCCGTTGACGAAAGCCACCGGGATCTCGTGGGGGCCGTACCCGCGCCTGCACCTCAGGCCCTTGTTGTGGGCGGCCCTGCGGACCAGCGCCTCGGGCGAGTAGTCGGTGTAGATGTCCTCGCCCTTGCCCGCCTCCTCTTCCGGAGGCTCGTCGGCAACGGGTTCCTCGGGAACCGCCTGCGAAGCGTCGTGGCTGACCGCAGACCAGTCGGGCTCGGTGAAAGCCACTTCTTGGACGGGTTCCTCGGCAGGCTCTGCCGCAAGGGCCGCTTCGACTGCTGGCTCCTCTCCAGGAGATTCTTCAGTCAGAGCTTCTGCGACAGGCTCCTCTGGCTGGGCCTCGGCAGGAGCTTCTTCCGCCGCGGGTTCTTCTGCGAGTGCTTCTGCAGGAGCTTCCGCAGGGGCCTCGACGGCCTCATCTTCGACGGAAGCTTCCTCTGCAGGCTCCTCGGCGGCCGCTTCAGGCTCTTCCTCCGCGGGCGGTTCCTCTGCCGGAACCTCGACGGGGGCTTCCTCGGCAGGCTCTTCCGCAGGGGCCTCGACGGCCTCTACCGGCGCTTTTTCG
>CAVHMZ010000087.1:1122-3672 GCA_963637225.1 Segatella hominis | reverse complement strand
GACCATCCTGTACGGCATCGCATTTTCCGGCAAGGATCCGACCATCGCGATGGAAAGGCTCTGAAACCAGGCTGCATACTGTCCTCGTTCGCGAGATAAACGGTTCCGGCCGGCGCGGCCGCCTTCGGAACGTGTCCGCGCCCCGACCTGCCCATTTTTTATACCTTAGATTCAGTTGGTCGCCCCGATGAAGAAGCTGATTATCACCGAGAAGGCGAACGCCGCCAGGAGGATCTCCACAATCCTCTCCGACGGGAAGTCCCATTCCTCCGCCACCGGAGGCGTGACGGTGATATCCTTCGAGTCCGGAGGCGACGAGTACGATGTCGTCAGCCTCAGAGGGCACATTATAGAATTGGATTATCCCAAGGAGTACAACGATTGGGGCAGCATCCCTCCGGCGGACCTGGTCTACGCGCACCAGGTCAAGACCGTCAGGGTGAAGTCCATCTTGGGGATGATCAAGACATTGGCTTCCAAAGCCGACGAGATCATCATCGCGACCGACTTCGACCGCGAGGGAGAGCTCATCGGGATGGAGACGGTCAAGGAGATCGGCATCGGGATGGGCTCCGTCAAGAGGGCCAAGTTCAGCGCTCTCACGAAGGGGGAGGTGGAGGCCGCATTCGACAGCCTCACCGAGCCCAACGAGAGACTGGCGGACGCCGCCGAGGCCAGGCAGATCATCGACCTGTCCTGGGGCGCCGTCCTCACCAGATTGATATCGCTGTCCTCCGGACAGGTGGGGAAGAACTTCATGTCCGTCGGGAGGGTCCAGAGCCCCACGCTCAAGCTCCTGGTCGACAGGCACGAGGAGATCGAGAGCTTCGTCCCCAAGCCCTATTGGGAGGTGGTCGGCAAGTTCGGGATGCTCGCGTTCAGAGGATCCCACAAGTCCAATCCGTTCTGGGAGAAGGACGAGGCCGATGCGATCATGTCCGTCGTGACCGATGCCAAGGAGGGGACGGTCACTTCCTTCGAGGTGACCCGGAAAGAGGAGTTCAGGCCGGCGCCTTTCGACACCACCATGATGCAGGTCGAGGCCAACAAGATCGGCATACCTCCGACCACGGCCATGAAGCTGGCCGAGGACCTCTACACAGGAGGATACATCTCGTACCCCCGTACCGAGAACACCGAGTACCCCAAGACCCTGAACCTCAGGTCGGTGCTGGAGAAGCTCAAGGACGGGGACTTCAAGTCCGAAGCGGAGGAGATCCTGGCCCAGGAGAAGATCGTCCCTTCCAAGGGGAAGAGGCGCACCACGGACCATCCTCCGATATACCCCACCGCGGGGGTCTCGTCGGCCAAGATGAAAGGGGACAAGTGGAAGCTCTACGAGCTCATTGTCCGCAGGTTCCTGGCCACCGTCGCGCCCAACGCGGAGGCAGAGGTCACCAAGTGCACGCTGGACGTGGAAGGCCAGGAGTTCGATGCCGACGGGTACGTCCTGAAGAAGAAGGGCTGGAAGAAGTACTACGGCAAGTACCTGAAGTCCGGCGATTCCAAGCTCCCGCCGCTGAAAGTCGGCGACAAGGTGGAGATCAGGTCCATGAGCCTCGCGGAGTCGGAGACGAAGCCCCCGTACAGGTACAACCAGGGGTCCCTGATCCAGGAGATGGACAGGCTCCAGCTGGGGACCAAGTCCACCAGGCACGACATCATCGGGAAGCTGTACTCCAGGAACTACGTCCAGGGGAACTACATGATCCCCACTCCCAGCGGGATAGCGCTTACCAAGGCGCTGGAGAACCACGGCGGAGGGATTACCGAGCCGGACATGACCGCCAAGCTGGAAGCGGACATGCTGAAGATCACCGGCGGCGAGAGGACGCTGGACTCCGTCGTGACCGAATCTCAGGACATGCTCCATCAGGTGGCTGTCCGCATCTCCGAGGACTCCGACGAGATCGGGTCCGAGATAAAGGCCGCGCTGCACTCGCAGCAGCACATCGGGATCTGCCCCTCGTGCGGAAACAACATGACGATCAAGAGGTCCAAGAACGGGAACTTCATCGGATGCGGCGGGTACCCTGACTGCAGGAAGGCATATCCGCTCCCCAGGGGGGCGCTCATCCAGACCGTGGAGACCGCCTGCCCAGTATGCGGGCTCCCGCAGCTCAGGATCATCAGGAAGGGCAACCCTCCGCTGGTCCAGTGCATCGATCCCAAATGCTCTAGCAACACCGAGCGCAACGACCTCGGCCCCTGCCCCACTTGCGGCGCCGGGCGCATGAGGCTGATGTACTCCAAGGCGGGCAAGAGGTTCGCGGGATGCTCCGGATGGCCGGGCTGCACTCAGACCTATCCTCTGAGGCCCAGGGGGAGCATCGCGTACGCGGGGAGGCAGTGCACCCTGTGCAAGGCGCCCGTCATCGCCATGGGCAACTTAGAGGAGTGCATCAACCCCGACTGCCCCGGCAGGAAGAAGGCCAGGAAGCCCAAGGCGAAGAAGCCTTCCGAGGCTCCTGCAGAGGAGTGACCCTCCTCTTTTCCAATCCTTGAAAACGGTGTTACGAATCTATTATTCCGTAACACACTCTTAGAATC
>CAVHMZ010000087.1:0-1112 GCA_963637225.1 Segatella hominis | reverse complement strand
CAGCTCTTCGACCCCGTTGTAGTGGTCGTTCATCATGTCGATCTCCCTGGAGATCCTCCTGTTGCGGCAGGAAACGCACTCCAGTTCTTTCCCGAGCTCGAGCCTTGTCTTCATCTCGGCCCTCCCGAGGATGACGATGCGTCCGCACTTGCAGTACACGCTCATGGACGATTTTTCATCGAAAACGTCCAGATGGTACGGCTTTATGTGGCTCGTCGCGTAGCATCCGCTGTGATTCACGCTATCGTCAATCAATTGTCTCCCCCGAGATCATCAGAAAATCTAACGGATTCCATCCATAGCTCCGTGGTTTTCTGCAGGTTCCCTCTAATCATTATCCCACATATAAGCCTTCGTAGGAGGTTAAATTCAGGAATTCCTAAAATCGGCGATAAGGGTTCGGAATCGCAATTTTCCACACAGTTATCTTTATATACCATTCAATGTCCGTTTTTGGCGTCCGGAGGACGCGGAAAGGCCAAAGAACGAGCCTTGTTGCCGCATCCGGGGCCAATGGGTGCGCGTGCCTCATCCCGGCGGGAAGCCCGGAATCCGATGCATCGTCTTCAAGCCCGCGATTCCCGGTCGCCGCGCTTTCCGGGGCTGTCCGGTCCGGACAGGCGATCGGACTCGGAGCCTATCGGTCTTGGGTAATGAAATCGTGCATCGACTCCGAATCGGGTTTTATAAACCGGACCCGATGCTGAATCATTGTGGATGCCGGCGGAAGCCCCGGCGTTCCGCTTATACGGAGAAGACAGGAATGAAGAATACGAGAAGCAGCCGCGAATGCTCCGTGGACTGCCGCATGGGATTGCGGACGGGGCGTTTCGCTTTCCTCGCCGTGCTCGCAGTGGCGGCTTTCGCTATAGGGCTGGCGATGTATGCTGATGATTGGGATCCTGACACGGAAGCCGATGCGGACGGTGAGGCGAACACCTTCTGGCCTTGCGGAGACGGGGTCTATTACGAATACAAGGTTCGCACCCCTGTGAGGCCGCTCACCATTATACGGAACGGCGGGACAGGCATGATGGTCGATTACGGCATGACCGTGCCTCCGTGGCTGGATGCGATCCGCGAGAGGACGATCCTGGAGGTCACTATCGGAA
>CAVHMZ010000086.1:0-10738 GCA_963637225.1 Segatella hominis | reverse complement strand
GACTTGTAGTGGTCCTTGCACAGATGGACCTGGCGGGCCCCCTCGTCCTTCAGCTTCAGGTCGGACCTTCCGATCTGCTTCCTGTTCAGGGACCTCTCCGCGGGCTTGTCGCAGCCGGCGACGTCGCAGGTCTCCTGGGTGTTGTCATGGTTAGCCAATGCCATGCTCTCCCGATTTTACTGGTGGTAGTTAAATGCTGGGCAAAACAGCTTCGCTCCGCGCATATTTTAAGCAAGCGCATCTTAGAGGTGGGGTGATGACGAAGGTATCCCCGTCCATGCTGTCAGCCGATTTCTCCAGGTTCGGAGACGAGATCGCACGCGCAGAGAGGTCCGGCGCGGACTGGGCCCATCTTGACGTGATGGACGGGATGTTCGTCCCCAACATAACGTTCGGGGCGCCTGTGATCAAAGCCGTCCGCGGCTTCGCGGAGATGCCGTTCGACGCGCATCTGATGATCGAGGATCCTGTCAGGTACATCGACAGCTTCGCCGACGCAGGGTGCGACCTCATCACCGTGCATTGCGAGGCCATGGGAGACATCCAGGGGGCGATGGACAAGATAAGGGAGAGGGGCCTGAAGGCGGGGATATCGCTGAACCCCGAGACCCCTGCGTCCAAGGCAATGCCATTCCTGTCCTCGGCCGACCTTGTTCTGGTCATGACCGTCCATCCCGGGTTCGGCGGGCAGTCATTCATCGCCGATTGCGTCCCGAAGATATCCGAGATAAGGAAGTGGGCCGATTCCAACCGCCCTTCCATGGAGATATCCGTCGACGGAGGCATCAACGCCGCCACCGGGAAGCAGTGCGCCGACGCGGGAGCGTCCGTCCTCGTTGCGGGATCTTCTTTGTTCAAGCTCGATGACATGACCTCGACCATAGCCGAATGGAAGGCGTTCGGCCCCGACAGGGGGCGATCGGATGGGAGTCAACCTGTCGCCGATCGTCCAGGCCCGCGAGATCGAGCTCACGGACCTCCGCGGGAAGACCGTTGCGGTCGATGCTTACAACACGATTTTCCAGTTCCTGTCGAGCATAAGGCAGCCCGACGGGACGCCTCTGCAGGACCCTCAGGGCCGCGTGACCTCCCAGCTGTCCGGGATACTCTACAGGGTCGCCAATCTGATAGAAGCCGGAATCGAGCCGTCCTTCGTCTTCGACGGGAAGCCCAACGAGATGAAGTCCGGAACAATCGAGGAGCGCATAGCCCGCAGGGAGAAGGCCATGGCCGAGTATCAGGAGGCCCTGAGGGAAGGGGACCTGAAGAAGGCCTATTCCAAAGCGCAGCAGACCTCCAGGATCACCCCGGAGATACTGGAGTCCTCCAAGCAGCTGCTGTCGCTGATGGGGATCCCCATAGTCCAGGCCCCCAGCGACGGAGAGGCCCAGGGCGCGTATATGTGCATGAAGGGAGACGTCTACGCATCCGCATCCCAGGATTTCGACTCCATACTCTTCGGAGCGCCGCTCCTGGTCAGGAACCTGACCCTTGCCGGCAGGCGCAAGGTCCCAGGCAGGAACGTCTACCGCGACGTGAAGACCGAGATGATAGATTCCGATGCCATGCTCTCCGAGCTCGGCCTCACCAGGGAGCAGCTCGTCGACGTGTGCATCATGATCGGGACCGACTTCAACCCCGGCGTGTCGGGAATAGGGCCGAAGAAGGGCCTGAAGCTCATCCAGAAGCACGGCTGCCTGGAGGAGGTCATAAAGGCGCAGGGGTTCGACATCCCCGAGTACGAGGACGTCAGGTCGATCTTCCTGGACGGCCCCAAGTCCGACGATTATTCCGTGAAGGCGGGCGTGATGGACGGGGACGGGGTGATCGACATGATGACCGGCTACGGCTTCACCGAGGAGCGCGTCGCTGCCGTCGTCAAGAAGATCGATGCCGCAAGGAAAGCGGAGTCGGATCGCAGGAAGCAGAGGTCGCTGGACCAGTGGTTCTGATCGGCACCTGACGGCGAGCCTCTCCAGGCTGCTGCCTTCCTCGAACCTGCGGACGAACACGTTCTTGCACTTCCTGAAGCACCTGAACCTCTTCTCGGCCGCGCCGACATCGCCGTAGACCTTCCAGCATCCGATGCACTTGCAGCATCTGCCTTCGTTCTCGATGTAGCCCGTCACGTCCTCCAGAGGGTAGTCGAGGAACACCCCGACCTCAGGGGGCATGGGGCAGCGCGAGAAGCGGCGGGTGAGCTCGGCGACGGTGGAGGGCACGCTCTCCAGGCCGTACCCGTACCTCGCCAGGAACTCCTTTACGGCCGGATCGGAGATCTTGGCTTCCAGGAGCCTGGGGCGGTACACGTAGAGCAGGCATCCTTCCGCATCCGTCTGGAGGGCGCAGATGCGCACTCCGCGGCGGGAGAGGGTATTCTCCAGCTCGCGGACCTCGGAAAGGATGTCATGAGGGTCGGAGTTCAGCCGGAACATGCTCCCGCATTTCAAGCCGGCCAGCGTCGGGGCGCAATGGCGGACGACGCGCATCTGCAGGTCGAGGGCGGAGGTTTCGGATCCTTCGGCACATGTCTCCGAGATGAAGGATCCAGGCTCATGGAATACTATGTCGGACTGTCCCGATCCGTTGCAGATGCTCTCCTGCCTCATGATGTTTAGGTGTACCTAAAGAAAGTATATAATGATTTTTAGGAACGTCTAAACCCTTGCCGGCCGTCGATGTGCTCATCATCCAGTTTGGACAGCCTGATGTGCCTTTCGGTGAGGTCTGTGATGCGCTTCTCGAACTCCTCGTCCCTGCCGGCCGGGACCCATGCCTTGACATCGACCTTGTCCGAGTACGTGCAGTCGGGCTTCCTCGCCATCAGGTCCCTGCACTTGGCCTCGAACACGCTGTACCGCTGGTAGTCCAGGGTGAACGCGTACACGGCGCAGGCTGTCAGCTTCTTCTTCTTTATGCCCTCGACGGCGATCTTCGACGCTTCGGTATAGGCATGGACCAGCCCTCCGGTTCCGAGCAGGGTCCCTCCGAAGTACCTCACGACGATGACCATGATGTCCGTCAGGCCGGTGCCCTTCACCACGGACAGGATGGGCTTCCCCGCGGTGCCGGAAGGCTCGCCGTTGTCGCTGGACCTTTCGCGCCTCTCCGAGCCGCCGTATACCGCGGCCCAGCAGTAGTGGGTGGCGTTCCTGTATCTCGCAGACGCCTCGTCCAGGCCCCTTTGGATGGATTCCTCGTCCGGACAGGGCACGGCGATGCCGATGAACCTCGATCCCTTGAGGCTCATCTCCCCTTCACAGGTGCCGTTAACGGTCTCGTAGTCTGAGATGTGCGCCATCGCATCCCCTATGGCGATATGATGAAAAAGGGAACGGCCCCGAAGGGCCGCAAGAAGGTTCAGTCCGTCTCGGGGTCCCTGTACGCCTGGGCGGCCTCGAACTCGTCGATGGCCTCCTGGGGCGGGGGCGAGGTGAGCAGCGCCACGGCCACTCCCGCGAACAGGGATATGAAGAACCCGGGGAACAGGGAGTACAGGTTCGTGAAGCCCATGAAAGTCTCCCAGAACACGACGACCGCGAACCCGACGATTATCGATGCCATGGCGCCCTGGAGGTTCATGCGCTTCCAGAACAGCGCAAGGATCATGACCGGCGAGAATGCGGACCCGAACCCGGCCCAGGCATAGGACACGAGTTCCATGATGTTCTTGTTCCCGGAGAACGCGATGGCCATCCCGATTATGGATATGATCACCACGATCACCCTGGAGATCCACGTGAGCTTGGCATCCGTGAAGCTGGCCTTCTTGCTCTTCCTCAGGATGTCGTTGGTGATCGACGACGCGGACACGAGGAGCTGGGAGCTCGCCGTGGACATGACCGCTGCCAGGATGGCGGCGAACACGATGCCGAGGATGAACGGCGAGAACAGCTCCTGGGCCATCATGATGAAGACCCTCTCGTTGTTCGCGTCCGGTCCGGAGCTTATGATATCGATGCCGTGGGCGGGGAGGTAGACGCCGGCGATGACCGCCAGCAGGGCGATGAACCCCAGCGCCAGGATCCCCCATATGAGGGACACCCTGCGGGCGACCTTTATCTCGTCGACCCTCCTGATGGACATGTACCTGACCACGATGTGGGGCATCCCGAAGTATCCGAATCCCCAGGCGAGCCCGGAGAGCAGGACCGCGGCGGAGATGGCGACCCCTCCGTTGTAGAACGGGTTGACGTACTCGGAGGGGACGACGTTGGACTCCCATCCGGCCACGATGTTGTCCCATCCGAAGTCGCCGATGGCGGCCAGGGGCACGAACACTATGACGCACACCATCAGGATCGCCTGGAAGAAGTCCGTCCAGCACACCGCCTTGTACCCTCCGAGGAAGGTGTACAGGATGATGACGAGCCCTCCGATGACGATGCCGAGGGTCATACCCATGTCGTCGATGAGCATCTCGAGGACCGTCCCGCAGCTCTGGAACCCGGATGCGACGTAGATGGTGAAGAAGAAGAGGATGACGACCGCGCAGATCATCCTGAGATATCCTTTCTCGTCCCCGAAGCGGTTGGAGAAGAACTCGGGCATGGTGAGCGCGTTCTTGGACACGAATGAATGTTTCCTGAGCCTCTTGGCGACGAAAAGCCAGGAGCAGTACGATCCGATGAGCAGACCGACACCGATCCAGACCTGTCCGAGGCCCGCGACGACGATGGAGCCGGGAAGCCCCATCAGCAGCCATCCGCTCATGTCGGATGCCTGCGCCGACATCGCGCTAACGTAAGGGCCCAGCGATCTCTTTCCGAGGATGTAATCCTCGAGGCTCTCGTCCTTCTTCTTCCAGAAATGGATCCCGATGAGGATGAGGGCCACGAAATAGATCACGAAGGCCACAAGGGTCGATGCTTCCATTATACCGGCATAAGGCAAGATGGAGGAGGTTAAAACATGAACCCTGCCAGCGGTAGAAAAGTAACGGCGTTAAAGGAGATGAAGGGCCCGGATCCCCCGGGCCGGCTGGAATGTCAGATGGCGCTGACGTCGTAGAGGGCCTTCCTGGTGTCGGCCCTTCCGAGGATCGCTCCGTAGACCTTGGTGAACGACACGGTCGCCTTCACCAGCTCGGGGTCCACGTCATCGTCTGCGTAGAGCATGCCGACGACCTCTATCGGCTTCTTCTCTCCGGTCTCCTTGAGCTTCTCCAGATCTTTGCGCCTCAGTCTGACGATGTTGAAGTTCATGTCGGTCTCTCCTGTTATCAGTGTTTCTCTTTCTTGGGCGGCGTCACGACGAATCCCAGCGTGCGCACATCCTGGTCTTCGGACCTGCATTCGAGGTACGGGGCCATGATCGCGTGGATCTCCCTGCGGATGGATTCGAGTTCTTCCGGCGTTGCGTATATGGGCACGCTGAAGAACCCCGAGCCGTCGCGCTTTATGTCGATGCCGTCGCTCTTGGAGTAGTCCTCGAACGACCTCATCAGGTTGAACGCGAAGGCTGCGAACAGCCGGAAGTACGAGTCCCCGTCGTTCGTGGAGATCATCTCCTTTATCTTGCCGGGGAGCTCCTCGTTGAACGAGTACGTCTTCTCGACCATCGCCTTGACCTTGGTCTTGGCCACGATCTGCAGCACGTGGCAGTCCTCCATGCTCTTGAGGGCACGGTAGACCGTCGCCTGGGGCATCCGCGGGTCCTTCTCCATGATCTGCTTGGGCGTCAGCGGTCCATATTCTTTCATGAGGATCATTATCCGGGCTTTCAGCGGATTGCCCAGACATTCCATGATGCTCTCGTTGCGAGCATCCCGGCCATCACTCATATCATTCGGATAATGTTATCTGATATATAATGTTATCAAATTGATAATCATGGCAGATGCGCCATGGCGCCGGCACGCGGCGATCGAGAAGCGGGAAGGAGAAGGAAGGGGGAGGGGCGAGCCCTCCGTTTCAGGCTCAGTCGGAGTCCTTCCGGGCCATGCGGGCCTTGGATCCCGGGCCCTTCCAGTTCCAGTCGCCCAGCAGGTGCATGACCGCCGGGACGATGTAGGTTCTGACGATCAGCGCATCGGCGATGATGGCGAAGCACAGGGCGAACCCGAACTGCTGCATCATGACCATGTTAGACAGCATCAGCGTCCCGAAGGCTCCTCCCATGATCAGCCCGCAGATGGTGATTACAGATCCGGAGTGGACCACGGCCTGGTGGATCGCCTCGTCGTTGCTCATGCCCTTGTCCATAACGTACTCACGTATGCGGGTGGTCAGCAGGATGTCGTAGTCCATTCCGAGCCCGAGGCAGATGACCAGCAGGATCAGCGGGATCAGCCACATGACATCTTCATGAAGGACGTTAGTGAACAGGATGTGCGTCATGGCCAGGGTCCAGCAGATGCTCATCAGAATCGTGGCGACGGATCTGATGGGGATAGTGTAAGACCTCATGACGACGAACAGGAGCAGGATGATCAGGACAACCACGAGCAGCTCGATCTTGTCGAACTCCTCTCCGATGCTCTTGGAGATCTCGTACATGACCGCGGCGGTACCCGTGACCCACAGGCTCGCCACAGCATCTCCGTTCTGGACGACGAAGTCATCGGCGGCAGCGTTGATGGCATCGATGGACTCCATGGACCTGGGGGCCATGGCGGCTTCGTGGGTGGCTGCGACGATCTTGATGAAGGTGACGCTGCCCTTGGAGCCGGCAGTCATCTTCCCGTCCTTGGCGTAGTCTCCTCCGACGAGGGATCCGTTGCAGTTGGCTACGAAGTCGATTTTCGTGCTGACCCCGCCGGCGGCGATGGCCTGGTAGGCCTGCTCCTCCGTCATTCCAAGGGCTATCATCCCGGCCTTGATGATCTCGACGGTGGCTCCCACATACTGCTGAGTGGTGCCATGGGCGGTGCCGACGGCATATTGGACGATCTGGGCGGGGTCGGTGAGGCCGGCCTTCGTGGCCTTTGCGACGGCATTGTCCCACATGAACGGCCCGTAGATGTACGAGATGTTGGCATCGGCTCCTCCGTCTTTCTCGACGGCGGAATCACACAATGCGTCGACTTTGCTGCTCATGCCGGCCTTCCAGGAATCGCTCCATGTCAAATCGCCTTCGTACATGCCTAGTTTTTCGTTGAATTCTTCGACTTTAACGGTCGCGATGGGCTCCTTGAACTCGATGACGGTGTAATCGGGCATGACCATGCCCTGGTCGGCATAATCTCCTATGAGGGCCATCCCTTCTCCGGAGTCCCCGTTGGACATGGAGCTGATCATGTCGTAGGACGTCTCGGAAGTCAGGGCGATGTAGGCTGCGGGGGCGGAAACCGCTATGGTCACCACGAGGATGGCCTTGGCGTGCTTGATGGAGAACCTGGACGACCTCTCGAAGTAGGCGCGCCCGATGTTCCCGCACTTGGCGTACCATCCCTTGGTGGACTTCCCGCCCTCATGGAAGGACTTCATGGTCGAAGGCCAGAAGATCCTGTCCTTGGTCAGGTTGAGCAGGGACGGGATGAGGGTGAGCGCGGCGACCAGCGCCACGACTATGCCGAGCGCCAGACAGATTCCCATGGTGGACACCAGGCTGAAGGAGCAGATGGACATCGCTCCGAACCCGATGATGACGGATGCCCCGGAAATGGAGATCGACTCTCCGGCCCATTTGATGGCTTCGTGCAGGGCGGCCTCATGCTCCTTGCCGCCGCGCAGCTCCTCCCTGTAACGGGCGATGATGAAGATGCAGTAGTCGCATCCGGCCCCCATCATGGAGACCAGCAGCATCATCTCCGTGATGAAGAAGATGTTCAGGACCTGCCCTATCCCGTAGATCAGGGCCATGACGACCACGAACGCGACTCCGATGGTTATCGGAGGGGTGGCGGAAGTGATGAAGGACCTGAAGAACAGCCCGACAAGGATGAGGATCAGCAGCACCGTGAAGGGGTCGATCCTCTTGATGTCCTGCGCGGACCCGGTCTCGGCGTCGTAGCTCATGGCAGGCGTCCCGGTGACGTACTGGGAGAACCCTGCGGAACCGCCTCCGAGCTTCTCCTCGACGAAGCCGGAAAGGCAGCTGTTGAGGAAGGCCCTCAGGTCAGGGGTGTCGTCGGTGGCGCTGATGTCCGAGCCCTCGTAGACGATCCCGGCCATGACGATCCCGGGTATGTTGTCGTCCCCTTCGCCCTGGGCGCCCAGGGACACGATCGCTTTGAGCTTCTGGTTCCCTTCGGAATCGGTGTATTTGGCGAGCACATCGCTCTGGCCGAGGTAGTTCGCGTAAGCTTCGGCGTTCTTCAGCCCCGTCTCGTCCGTGTAGTGGAGGACGAGGACGGGCATGACCGAGGCATCGCTCTGCGATGACGGGAAGTATTGGCTGATCATCTCGAGCCCTTTCACGGACTCGGAGCCTTCTTCGGCCATCTCGGTCGTGTCGTATTTCATGACATCCGATGATTTCAGCGCCAGGGGCACCGAGATCACCATGATGACGACCCAGATGGCCACGATGGCCTTAGAGTGGCGGATGATGCCGTCCGCCAGCTTGTCGTAAATCATGGCCGTTGCCAGGGCGGGTGCTCTAATAAGGTTTGTCAAAAGCTCCGTGATTATCGCGAAGAGTCGATGTGAACGGACATCAATGTATCGAATCAGTCAATCCGATGTTTTATCGGGAAGTATCGAAAACTAGATTGAAACGGCGTTAATTATTGTCGAAAACTAGGAAAAAACGTAGTTAAAATGTGCGAAAAACTAGATTAAAAAAGGTTCACGAATTATCGAAAACTAGATTGAAACGCCGTTAAAATTTGTCGAAAACTAGATTTATGAAGAGAGCCATCCATGCATATGCGTCGCAAGGCCCTAGATCGCATCGATGAATGGTACCGTTCCGGTCGGAGATCGGCGCTTATGGTCCGTGGGGCCAGGCAGATCGGGAAGACCTATGCAGTCATGGATTATTGCTCCGAGAATGGCATCCATGTTCTGAGAATCGATTTGTCCAGAGATGAAAAGTCGAGGACAGCCTTTGATGGAGATCTGACTGTCGATTCGATTATCCTGAAGCTCTCGTCGATTCACATGAGTTTCAGGTTCATCCCTGGCAAGACGCTGATATTCCTGGATGAGATTCAAGAATGCCCCGATGCTCGCACGGCGCTGAAGTCCTTTGCCGAGGATGGAAGGTATCGTGTCATAGCATCTGGTTCACTCCTGGGGCTGAAGATGAACAAAGTTCGTCTACCTTCGACCGGCTATGTAGAATTTCTAGATATGGTGCCAATGGATTTCGAAGAGTTCCTGTGGGCAATCGGTGTTCCTGAAGCTGTGATTCGGGCATTGAAGGACTCGATATCGGAATGTAAGCCAATAGATGACACGCTTTTCAATACAGTCAGCGAATACCACAGGTGGTACATCATCGTCGGCGGGATGCCAGAAGCAGTTCAGTCGTTCATGGAGGATATGCAGTTTGGTCCAGTCCGTATGATACAAGACAAGATTGTCGAAGGGTACAAGGCCGACATTCGGAAGCATATCGAGGGGGACTCTCTCAGATCCACAGTTGAGGCTTGCTTCGATGCTGTTCCGCAGATGCTAGCCGCAGAGAACAAGAGATTCGCTTTCAACGATGTGGGAGGACGCGATCCAGACAAGGGATATTATGATGGATACTCGCGCTATGCTCCTGCTCTGGATTGGCTCATGATGGCCAATACGATTCTGACCTGCAGAAAGGTGTCTGAGATGCATATGCCTCTGATAGAGCGTATCCGCGGCAGTATGCTCAAGATCTACATGCTTGACACAGGCCTTCTGATGAGTCTTTATCCCTCAGAACTCATTTCCGAGGTAGTTCGCGGCAATACTAACGTCAACTTTGGCGCATTGGCTGAAAATGTCATAGCACAGGCTCTCGTGGCGCAGAGGCGCAAATTGTACTACTATCACGACTCCAAGAAACGGATAGAGATAGATTTCGTAACGGTCGTAGATGGGAGTGTGTGCGCTGTGGAAGTCAAATCCGGTAGCAATCGGACTTGTTCATCGTTGAACAAGGCTGTTCTTGACATGGGCCTCAAAGGGATGATGTTCGAGACGAGGAATTGCTTCATCGATGACAAGGGTATCAAGCACTACCCTCTCTTTGCGGCATCATTCCTGGACTCTATCGACCATTTCAGGATGCCCAAGCCTGATTTCAGTAGCATAGACCGCCTGAAGGCGGAGTATGGCGGTCGCCGATCCGCATTGCTGCGACGCGCGCGCCTGCGAAAAGGAGTATTTATATCACACCTGACTACACACTCCCGTTAGCCATGGCTCAGTACGATTCATCAATCATTGAGAAACGCTGGGAGGAGATGTGGAAGAACGAGGCGGTCTACCGCTTCGACCCTGCTTCCGACAAGCCCGTCTTCAGCATCGACAATCCCCCGAGGTACACTTCCGGCCCGCTCCACCTGGGCCACGCCACGGGATACTCCCTGATCGACTTCGCCGCCCGTTACAAGAGGATGCGCGGCTACAACGTGTTCTTCCCCCTGTGCTTCGACGTCAACGGGACGCCGATCGAGGTCAAGGTGGAGAAGAAGCACGGCATCACCAAGCTGGACACTCCCAGGCAGGAGTACAGGAGGTTGTGCGAGGAGTACGCCAACGGCTTCATCGAGGAGATGACGCACCACTTCGAGATCCTGGGCGAGCGCATGGACCCCAGCATCTACTACCAGACCGCTGCCCCCTACTACAGGAGGACCACCCAGCTGTCCTTC
>CAVHMZ010000085.1:791-4233 GCA_963637225.1 Segatella hominis | reverse complement strand
CAACCCATCCAACTCGGGTCGGTCATCCAGCTCTATAAATAACTATTCAATTTCGCGAAAACATCCATCCAGCCTGGATTGATGCTTCTATGCACAGATCCGGACATCCTCAGAACGTGCTCCGGCCGCTTCTATAAAAAATCTCATGTGGCGTTTCCCGCGTTTCCATGTGGTTTGCGGCCGTTTCCGATGGATTATGCAACCGGGATGCGGATGGACAGAAACATCCATGCCGAATGCCTGGAAAGACAGGCCACGGCGGATCCCGGACAGGATCCGCACGGGCATGGGGGCATGAACCGGGGCCGGAAAGCATTGGCCCCGGGAGACAGAAGGTACCGGAAATAGGTTGGGCAGGGGCTCGGGGGAGATCCCCTGCCTTGAAAGGTTTCGATCGGAACCGGGCTCAGAGGCCGTAGTTCTTCTTGTTGTACAGGGGCACGAGCTCCGAGTACTTCTTGTCGCAGTACTCGTAGAACTTGTCCGAGCTGTCGGGCAGCGCCTCAAGGTCCTTGATGATGCCGCCGAGGACCTCGAACTGCTTGTTGGTCAGCTGGAGCTCCTTCGCGTTGTACCCGTCCTTGATGATGTTGGCTGCGGTCAGGGCGGCGGCCTTGGACCTGAGATACAGGTCGTTCCCGTTGTCCGCGATGGCCTTTCCGATCTTGTAGGCGTTGTCGTAGGCGAGGATGTATCCCTCGGGCCCGCGTGCCCTGTCGGAGATCATGTACAGGTCCCTGAGGGTCTTCTCGTAGCCGGTCTGGATGGCCGTGTTCATCAGAGAGACCTCGTATCCGAGGGATCCGAGCCAGCACTGGACGGAGGTTCCTCCGAACTCGGGGTGGTACTCGACGGACTCGTTGGACCACAGGTCGCAGCACTGGGCGATCAGGTTCCCCTGCAGGTCGCAGTGGGCGCACTGGCAGTTCTTCCCCTCCTGAGCGGTGGGCTTTCCGGCGACGGCTTTGCAGATGACTCCCTCGTATCCGCAGTCCTTGTCGGGACCGGACGCTCCGGCTTCCCAGGCGACGAGGGTCCTCGCTGCCGAGATGGCCCTGGTAACTGCAGAGAAGGTCCTCTGGACATCGTTGTCCAGGTATCCGCCTGCCATGAACATCGAGGTGTTCGCTCCGGAGCAGTTCGTGTCTCCTCCCGCGATGCACTTGTTCTTCTTGGCGATGTCCACGAACTGGGACCAGACGAACTCCATGTCGATGGATCCGAGGTATCCGACTCCGAACAGGAAGGCGGTGATGTCTCCGTTGGTGACGGCATAGTCGGCGAGTTCTTTTCCGCCGAGGGTCTCGCATGACAGGACGTCTGCACCGTTCTCGCAGGCGATCTCCGCGCATCCGAAGAGCGCCTCGGGGTAGGCGTGCTTCCCGCCCATTCCGAGCCTGTATCCCTCTTCAGCCTCGCGCTGGTCGGGGATGGTCTGCCTGACGGCGCAGTTGACGCCGTATTCCGCGTGGAACTTCTCGCAGATCGCTTTCTGGCCCTCGACGACGGGGGTGGACATCTTGGGGTTACCCATCTGGGAGACCCACTCGGTCTCGAGCTGGACATCGGGGAATCCGACGGTGACGGCCCTGGTCAGCACATCTTTGGAGATGTAGTCCACGTACTCCTTCCTGAGGGACTCTGGATCCTTCTCCTTTCCGGGCCTGGGGGCGTAGTTCAGCTCGGGGATGACCCTTCCGGCTCCGACTTTGATGCCGAATCCGTAGGACACGGGCTGTTTCGCGGTCCCGAAGACCATCTCGTCTGCGCTGCTGTACGCCATCTTTGTGTATCTGGTTGCTGCCATTTCAAGCACCTCCGACTATGTTGTCCCATTCATCCCTTACTCTCTTCCAGTCGTATCCGGCAAGAACCTTGTCGGCGATCGGAGGAGTCTGGGGCGCTTTCTCGGAGTAGATTCCGAGGTCGAAAGACTCCGCGAAGTCCCTGTTCACTGCGCCGCCTGCGGCCATGAACGGGATGTTGACTCCGTCCTTGACGAGCTGCTCGGCTGCCCTGGGGAATGCGGTCATGGTGGTGGTCATCAGAGCGGTTCCGGTGACCATGAGGGGCTTGACTTTCTCGACTTCGGCCACGACATCCGTGACTGCGACGTCTTTGTCCATATCGATGACTGTGTACCCGGAGGACCTGAGCATGACGGCGGCGATGTTCTTTCCGATGTCGTGGGGGTCTCCCTCGGCGGCGTGCATGACGACGGTTCCTTTGGTCTCTCTTCCGCCGGGGATCTGCTTCTCGGCGATGGCGATTCCGATCTCCATGGTCTTGGCGGCCATCATGATCTCGGGCAGGTAGTAGATGTGCTCGGCGTACAGTTTCGCGACGCACTCCATCCCGACGACGAGCCCGTTGTTGATGATGTCAAGGGCCTTGTGGGTCTTGAGGGCCTCGGCGGTGGCGGGGCCGACTTCCTTGAACTTCATGTACAGGACTGTCTCGGCGACCTTCTTGAGGACGGGGTCGGACGGCAGCATTTTCTTGGCAACAGTCTCGGGGCTGGTCTCGTTCTGAGCCTCGACGTCGTAGCGCCTGAGGATCTTGTCGAAATCCACTCCTTTGTAGTCAATCATCTATTTTCCTCCTTTTCGCAGGATCCGGTTGCTCCCCGTTTCCTGCAAAATCAACATCGCCGAGGACAGTATATATAGTACCTAGAAGGATGGTTGTTACATCCAGGGTTTATATACATAGCAAAAATCTTTTTATAAGGTTGTTCATAAAAATAATCACGCCATCAATAAAAAACCCTAATCGCTTAAATACCGAACATCGGTTTCCCGCTAGTGATATTTAAAGAGAAAGGATGTTATCACAATAAGGAAAACATCCATCGATTTATCATAAAAAGGAAAATACCTCTCATCCAACATACCTGATGTTGACATATCGCCGGCGGCGGAAAGGTTGGATGCGGGCTGCATCCAATGCGCCGGAGCCCGCACGGCCCGAGGATCTCCTCCGGCCGTTCCGCATCCCCCGCAGCGGCCGGCGATGCGGGCCCCTCATAATATACAATATATTGGGCGCCCGTCCTTCGGCCCGGCCTGAGAGCCGTAACAGCACTGAACTTCGGAGCATTCCCAATCAAGCTTATATCGGAGTATCATAATCGAATGAACCATGTATGTTTACATTCTGGGCGGATTCCTCGGAAGCGGGAAGACCACTCTGCTCATGAAAATCGCCTCCATGTACACGAAACGCGGGCTCAAGACGGCTCTCGTCGTCAACGAGTCCGGATCCATAGGCGTGGACGGAGCCACCCTGAAGGCGGAAGGCTACGATGCCGTGGAGCTCCCCGACGGATGCATCTGCTGCTCCCTGTCCGGGACCCTTCAGTCCGCGCTGAAGAACATCAAGAGGGACATCGACCCCGACATCATCATCATCGAGCCCACCGGCCTCGCCCTCCCCCACAAGG
>CAVHMZ010000085.1:0-781 GCA_963637225.1 Segatella hominis | reverse complement strand
GGACCTGGTCCGCGTGTCCATGATCGATGACGAGGCCACCTACATCATAGGCGTCGCCGACGTCCAGAGGTTCCAGGACCTGATCAAGAAGAAGGAGCAGTTCTTCAAGATGCAGATGTCGCAGGCCGACTTCGTCCTGATCAACAAGAAGGATCTGGCCAAGCCCGGCCAGATCGAAGAGGTAGAAGGATGGCTCAAGTCCGAGTACCCCCAGAAGCCCGTCATGGCGATCTCCGCCAAGACGGACGAGAACATCGACAAACTTTACGAGATGATGAAATGAGCGAGCAAGAGCACAACCACGAGCATGAGCACGAGCCGACCTCCATCGAGCAGGCCGGAGGATGCGCCGTAGGGCTGAAAGGGACGATCACCTGCTTCAACGCCGATGCGGAGGCAAGGTTCGCCGATGCCCTGCTGCAGGTGGGGAAATGGGTCGCCGAAGAGTCCGGATCCCTCCTGGGCCACATCAAGGCCGCCATCGTCGACGACGAGGGCAGGGGGATCACCCTGAACCTCACCGACCTGGAGAACGGCGTCGAGCACCACGGCACCCTGGAGCCCTGCGAGAAGGTGAGCTTCGAATTCATGTGCGCCGTCCTCGACGTTGACGAGCACGAGCTCAAGCACAGGATGTACCACGCCGTGGACGACACCGGCCTGGACTACGAGCTGGAGGAGAAGGTCGAATGCACCTGCGGGCACGGACATCACCACGATCACGGCCATGAGCATGACCACGATCATGAGCATGACCACGATCATGAGCATGACCACGATC
>CAVHMZ010000084.1:19376-25512 GCA_963637225.1 Segatella hominis | reverse complement strand
CGTCTCTGCGGAGCTCGAACGCCTTGCTCCCATCGGACACAGCTTGGAAGTAATCGGGCAGCATCTCGGGATCGTGTCCCATGGCTCCGGATCATCGCATCGGATGAAATCGCCGGCCGCTACCTCCCGGGCTCCCGGAAGAACGGCCTGACAGCCGCGGATCAATGGAACATGGAAAAACGAGATGGTGCGATTGCCGGGAATCGAACCCGGGTCAGAAGCTTGGGAAGCTCCCGTCCTAACCGCTGGACTACAATCGCAACAATCCCCCCGATGAAGTTATACTATATAAAATCCACAAACAAACCGTATTTATACCAGTTGTCGGTACGGAAATCCGCGGGCCCGTGGTCTAGGGGTTATGACGTCGCCCTTACAAGGCGAAGGCCGCCGGTTCAATTCCGGCCGAGCCCACCATCCCATCGTTCTCGCCGCTGTGCATCCGTTTCAAGGCCCCAGCATCGTTATCGGCACGACGTACACTCCGTCGTCGCGGCGGTATGCATACTCCGAGAGCCCGCATATCACGCACAGGACCGAAGGCATCCTGTCCGCGCCGTGCTTCTCCATCTTCCGCCTGAACTTCAGCAGGTTCTCGGCAGCTTCATCTATCTTGTTCGCGCCGAGCTTTATTTCGAATGCTCCCCACGTTCCGTCTTCCATCTCCACGATAGCATCAGATTCCATGCCGTTCGCATCACGATAATGGAACAATCTCGCACCCAGGAACCGGGAATACAGCCTGAGATCCCTTTCACACAACGCCTCGAACAAACATCCGAGTGTCTTGAGATCCTTCATCAACCTCTCCCTCCCGGCACCTAGAGCCGCAGCAGCCAGAGAGGGGTCCGCCAGATGCCGTTTAGAAGCTTTTCCGACCCGGGTGCTGGACTTGAGGTTGGGATCGAATGCAGGCTGATCCTCTATCAAGTACAAACGGTCCAAGACATCCAGATAGTCCCTCAAGGTATCGTAAGACATCGCCGGCTCCGAGCCAGAACCCCCATCCGCATCGTGAGGGATCCCTGTGTCCTGTTGAAGTCTAGAATCGGAGGCGATTGTGCATTCGTTCCTCGCCAGCGATTTCACCAACATACGAAATCCCGACTCTTTTCTATGGATGCCATCAATCCTGCAAGCATCGACAATAATCGAATCCAGATATCCACGGACGGCTGCTGCTCTCTTCTCGTGCGGAAGATCAATATTCGCAGGCCATCCACCGCCGATGACAAGATCTACAAGATGCTCCAGATCGGGCTTGCACCGGGAAACACCTATATCTTCTCCGCGCATCAGCGATTTCAGCGATACCTCTCCCGTAGATTCACCGTATTCAAACAAGGACATCGTGGACATCCGAACAATGCGTATACGGCCGGTCCCGCTATGAACGGGGACGACGTCCCGCGGAGTGGACGACCCTGTGAGAATAAAACGCCCCTTAGCCCGTGATCTGTCAACTTCTGACCTCACTACATCCCATATCCTTGGTACCTCCTGCCATTCATCTATAAGATGAGGTTCCTCTCCATCCAAAGCAATGTGGACGTTGATCTCTGCCAGATCCTTGTTGCTTATGCCATAGTCGTTGCTATATCCAATCATAAATGCGCTTTCGGACCTGCTCAAGCCAGCCCAAGTTTTTCCAGAATACTTCGGACCGACGATGCATACCGCACCGAATGTCTCCAAGGCATCATCTACGTCCTTTTCGGCCAGCCGCTTAATGTATCCGTCTGGAATCAATGGCATAAAAGGCCGTATTCATCCCTCGTTTAATATTTTTCCTAAACTTGCATAATTTTTTTTCCAGAACTTTCACAATTATTTTTCCAGAACTTTCATGAAAAATCATCCCGAACTTTCACGATCCGGGCTGAAGATGGGGGCGGGCCTCCCCGCCCCCGGTTTGCTCATGCCTTCCCGCAGACCAGCATCTTGTACGCGGTCCCGTACTTCGAGAACGACCTCGGATAAGCATGCACCGAGGACAGCGTCCTCGACAGCCACAGCGGCACCGAGGTCCCGGTCTTCAGCTCCAGTATGGAGCATCCCTCCGGGATCAGGTCCGCGCCTTCCATTTCGCCGTCCAGGTCGAAGTCCTTCAGCGTCGCCGTCACGTTCCTGTCGAACGTGGCCCTCAGGTCGCATCCCTCCGCGGACCTGAACGATTCGCGGTGGTACCTCATCCCGATCTTCGGCCCTATCGTCGGGTACCTGTCGCAGAACGCCTCGATCTCCCTGCCGATCTGGCTGTCGGGCATGTCTGATTGGCAGTTTCCCATCCAGCGCATCGCATCCCCCTCGTCCATGGAGACCCTCCGCTTGTACGTCACGGAGTCGCACTTCTTCTTGATCTCCACGAACACGGGGTCCGAGGGATCGGAGGAGTACTTCCTGACCCTGAGCTTCTCCTTGTACGCCGGGTGGGAGATGGACCTCCTGGCCAGCGTGTAGGCGTCGGTGTCGAGGTACACGTTCCTGATGTCGCTCACGGCATAGCGGTCCTTCTCCATCCTTCCTTCGAAGGCATCCGTCACCGCCTCCATCTGCTCCGGACCGAGGAAGTACTTGATCTCGTAGCGCCTGAAGTCGCACTGGTACGCCATGGGATCAAAGCTCCGTGTACTGGGCGGGGGCGTGCCCCAGGGAGACTTCCAGGTTCCCGTTGATGCAGCGGATCTCGTCGATCATCTCCTTCTCGTTGCAGCCCGGGTTCAGAGTGACGTCGTAGGTGAGCTTGTACATGCTGCCCATGTTCACGGTCTTCACGCTGCTGAGCTCGTACTCCTTGGCATGCTTCGCGAGAACGCCGTCGAAGGCCCCCTTGAAGTCCAGGTCCTCGGGGACGGTGATGCGGAGGGTCAGAGGCGCCTTCGCAGACCATCCGCCGGAGCAGGCGTTGTGGGCCAGGCATATGGCGCACATGACCGCCGTGAACACCAGCGCGTACCCGATGAACCCCATCCCTATGAGGAGGCCGGTGCTCATGGCCAGGAAGATCATCCCGATCTCCTTCGCCGTTCCCGGCGCGGAGCGGAAGCGGACCAGGCTGAAGGCGCCCATCACGGCGATCCCCGCGCCGATGTTGCCGTTGACCACCTGTATTATCACTGACACCACCGCGGGGATCATCCCGATGGTGAACATCAGGCTCTCGGAGTGCTTGGTGCGGTAGCGGTAGACGAACGCTATCGCCAGCCCGACCAGCAGGGAGCATCCCAGGCACGCGAGGAACGTCTCTATCGTCGTCCCCGAATCGATTATGCTGTCGAATATGCCCATGGGATCAGCTCCTGTAGGCTCCGTCGGAGTCCGCTCCTGACACGGAGGACGCCGTCGAGATCGCCGCAGACGACGACCCGAGGTAGACCGCATAGGCGGAGAAGGAGGCGTCCATCTCCACTGCCAGCGAGATGCTCCCGCCGACGGATGCGACGACGTACTGCCCGGAGGCCACCCTCATCGACGATGCCTTCCCTATCGAGGAGAAGTTGCTGCAGTAGACGCACTCGGAGTTGGCCATGTCGCCGCTCAGGCAGATCCCCAGCAGCCTCCCGCCGGTGAAGGTGTACCCGCGCTCGGTGTCGATGGCCGCGTCCGAGGGGCCGTTGCTGACGACGATGACGTCTCCTCCGGACATGACCACTCCCGCGTAGGACGCGGTGGTGTTCGCATCCAGCCCGTCGCCTCCGGCGCGGATCAGGATCGTCCCTCCGGAGATGGATATCCCGGTCCCGGAGGTGCCGGTGGAGTTGAACCCGTCGTCCTCGGAGACGACGACGATGTCGCCTCCGGAGATGGATATTGTGTCCCCCTCTATCCCCTCGTAGCATTCGGAGACCCGGATCGTGCCTCCTGTGATCGTCAGTGCGCCGTCGGCGTGGACTCCGTCGTCCCCGGTGCTCAGGTCCAGGGTCCCGCCGGATATCGTCACGGTGCCGTTGCAGTGGACCGCATCGTCCTCGGAGGCCACGGTGATGGCCCCGCTGATTATGGACAGATACGTCTCGGCCTTCAGCCCCTTGGCCGAAGGAGAGTCGGAGTCGTCCCTGTCGGTCCATCCGCCGGGGTTGCCATCGGGGATCCACCCTCCGGGTCCGCTCCCTTGGTTGCCGTTTCCTCCGGGGCCGTTCCCGCCGGGAGCGGCGCCGGTGGCGGCTGTTGAGGATGTAGTGTACCCCGCATAGGATCCGGTGTGCACCTCGGCTGTCAGAGAATAGGATGTCTGCTCGATCTCGAGGCCGTAGGCCGCGTCGATGCCGTCGTACATGGCGCTGATGGTCAGGGAAAGTACTCCCTCGTCGGAACAGAGCCTGACGATCCCCCTCTGCTTCACGGTCCCGTCGTCCTTGGTCTTGGCGTCGGAGTTGCTGGTCTTGATCCCGTCCCCCTCGCGCGCGGCGAGGGCCACGGTCCCGGACTCGATGGTCACGCTGTCGTTGCCCTTCAGGGCGTTGTCGGCGCAGTCTACCGACAGGGTCAGGTTCTTGACGGACAGGTCGTCCTTGGAGTGTATCCCGTTGTTGCTCTTGCTGTAGACTGCGAGGGATCCGCGCCCCTGGACATCCATGTCGCATGTGGAGTATATGGCGGACGATATCTCGGAATCGTCCGTGACCTCGCTCCTGAGGTCGTTCACTGTGTTCGAAGTCCCGTTCTTGGCGCTGACGGTGAGCTTGTCGGCGCTCGTCGCCGCTATGGGCGCGTTGTTGTAGCTGGTTATGGTGACGCCTGCGAGGACGAGCTTGAACTCGGCATCCTCGCCGATCTCTATGACTATGCTCCCGTTCAGGGTGCCCGACAGCGAGCACTCGGCGTCGGAGTCCGTTCCGGAGAAGGTTATGACCGTCTCCCCATCGGCTGTCGATACCGTGTGGCAGCTGGCGCCTTCGGCGTATGCGATCGTGAGCCCGGAGACCGAGCCGGTGTCCTCGATGACGTCGCTGCCGTCTGTCGTGCTGTCGTCTGAGCTGGTGTCGTCTGTCGTGCTGTCCGGAGATTGGCTTCCGCCATCGTCCGCAGGCCCGTTGCTGCCGGGCCATGCCATCGCTGCCGCGGACACCGCGAGTGCCGCCAGCAGCAGTATCCCTGCTATGATTATCGTGCTCTTCATGAGGTCTTCCTCCTGTGGTTGATGTTTGCCGGCGCGCTGAGCGCCATGTCATCTCACAAGAGGATCGGGCCGCAGGTGGTCACGCCCGTGTAGTAAGAAAAGAGAGCCTCGCAAGGCTGCCGGACGCAGGCAGGCGGGTAAGGCGACGGATCCGGGACCGTCTCGGCTCCGGGATCCTCGGAATCCGCCTCTGTCAGGACAGGCTCGCCTGCCGCAGCATCGTCCGCGTTGCCAGGGTCGCCGATTCCGTCCTTGCGGTCGGCGCTGCCTACCGAAGCGGTGGACAGGATGTCGTTCAAATCCTGGAGCAGCAGCCATGCCGCGTAATCCCTGAGGGCCTTCGCTTCGCCGGCGGAATCCGGCATGCCGATCTCCTCGATCAGATCCGCGACCTTCTGGATGAACTCCGGGTCCGGAGCGGACTCGATCTCGGACGAGGAGATCACCTTGCACGGGGCCGCATCCCTCTTCTCTGAGGGCTCCGCGCAGGCCTCCGGAGGGGCATCGCGCGCATCCCGAGGATCCTTCGGCTCCGCGCCGTCGCCTTCTCCGGGCATCCCCCTGCCGTCGGGCACGAAGCGATCCTTCCCGACCATGTCCTTCATGCCGTCGATCAGAGGGTCGGCAGGCTTGTCGCTGGGCCCTCTGGGCTCCACGACCTTGACATCGCGCCCCATGGCCTCCTGGTGCTTCACCTCGGAGTAGATCTTGGCGTACTCCTCCACCACCTCCGCCGTCTCGGCGGAGGAATCGGACTCGGGGACGATGACGATCGTCTCCGTCTCGTCTCCGGAAGCCGCCTGCCCTATGAAAGCGGGCACGGCGAACGCGGCGCAGACCGCGAGCATCATGGCTGCCATGATGGACGCCTTCCTGCGGACCGCTCTCGGAGACATGGCCTTCCAATCGCCGAACTAGTATTTACGGCATTTCTACGGCCTCTCGGAATGGATGTCAGTTCTGCGCCGAAGCAGGAACATCTGTCCTCCCATGCCGTGCCCCTCGCCCTTCATATGT
>CAVHMZ010000084.1:0-19366 GCA_963637225.1 Segatella hominis | reverse complement strand
GATAACCGCCGATATTACCAGAACATCAGCCCGGCAATCCGCCGTCCCGCGCCGGTTCCGCGGACAGAACCGCCTGCTTTCGGCATGTTCTTCCGAGAAAACAGCCTGTTTTCCCATTCCATCTCAAAAAGTTATATATAGTAAAGCTATCATTATTGGAGCATACATCCAACTGCCACCCCGGTACACGAACTAACAATGCACAACTTCGTTTCCTCCTCCAACACTACGAAGTCCGGGGTGGCACGGAATGTGTCCTTCTGCGCATCCTCTTCGATCGTCCTCTGCCCGTATGCGGTGCCTTCTCCGCATCGGTAATATACAATCCGCGGAATCAGACAAGCATGCACGAGCTCGACATCAGCCCCAAGTCCCGGAGACGGACATCGGAGGACAAGGCAGTCGATGTCATACACCGTGCAGTGGGCAGGATCGCCTACACTGCGAACTTCCTCCTGGCCGTCCTGATGATCGTGTTGGCCATCAACTTCTTCTACACCGTCCTGACCGGCGGGAGCACGATCTTCAAGCTGGTCACCGGAACGGACAAGGTCCCTGTCACATCGATAATCGGGAACCTCATCCTGCTGATCTGCGGGACGATCATCGTTGCAGACAAGAAGCGCAGCCTCCCCCGGTCCGTCGGCGTGTACGCAGTGGGAATGGGGCTGTACAGGGCGTTCAGCGTCATGGGCTACATCGAGCCGCACTCGTCGACCAACTTCCTGTTCTTCGCGGTCATAATCGTCGGCCTGAACACGGCGGTGTCGGGCCGCTCGTATCTGAAAGGCGTGTCCCGGGCCCGCATGAGCACCATGTACTCATCGATACTCACGCTCCTGATCTCGATCATCTCCCTGATCTTCATCTACGCCACCAACGGCCACAACGTCCATTACCTCCTCTCGCACTACAACAGGATCGTCCTTCTGGCTGTGATGAACTTCGTGTACATCATGGTCCTCGACTCGGAGAGCCTCCGGCGCACGGACTGGCTCCAGGCGTACAACAGGAACCTGGGCGGGATAGCGAGGACATACCACATCTCTGCGGAAGCTATGATAGAGGATTTCGATGCCGAGATGCTCGCCGACAGGAAAGGGACAGAGGAAGGCTGGAGCCCCGTCCGCGACGGGGGTCCGGTCCGGACCGAGTGCCGTGCCCGCATATGGAACGGGACAGGGATATCGTACCTGACGTTCCAGAAATGGAACGGCTCGGACAGCATCTACATGACCATGTCCGACCACGAGGACGGGACCCTGATCCAAGCCACCCGGCTCGCCCTCGACAGGATAGAAATCGAAGAAGGCCGCCTGGCCCTGTCGGCCTCCGACGGGACCGTGGTGAGCATGAAGGTGGTGGAGGAGCTGCGATGTTCAGGAACGAAGACGGAACGGTCGACATGGCGGGAGTTCTGGGCGCCGTCATGGTCGTCAGCGGGATCTACGTCCTCGGATGCATATTGTACACCATAACGCCGTACTACGAGATCCTGCTGGAGAGGTACAGCCTCGGGGAGACATCGTCCGTCTTCCTCCTGATCTTCGGAGGCCTGGCGGTGCTGATAGGCAGGAGCATGGAGTACAGCAGCAGGATCGCCATCGGAGGGATCACGATCGGCGCGACCTTCCTCATGAGGAACTTCGACTTCACGGAGTTCTACGGGGAGTACGTCTCCTTCGTCGCGCCGATCATCGCGTTCATCCTCGGCGTCCTGGCCGTGGCGGCCTCGACGGCCCTGCTGTGCAGGTACCCGTTCTACGTCAGCAGGATGGCCCCGTCCATCGCGCTGATGATCGCCGTCGAATGCATCCCGATGTACGAGCTGTACAACGAGTACGTGCCATGGCCCACGATCATCGTGAGGTGCTCCGATTCCTTCGGATACATAGCGGTCAGCGCCGCGATGATAGCGGCGCTGAGCAGGAAGGACATATGGGTGCCCTCGATCTACAAGAGGATCGAGGCCAACATGAAGGTCATAAAGGACACGATCTACTCCGACGCGGAGACCTACATCACCCCGGAGGACCTGTCCGAGCTGGAGAGGATGGTCCGCAGCGGATCGGAAGGAAAGCTGGACATCAGGCTCCGCAACAGGAAGAGCAGCAGGCTGCTCTCCGTGGCATGCCTTGAGGGGAAAGCGCCGAGGGCCTCGGTCGTCCCGGAGTCCGGCCGCAGCTCCCTCGGAGGCTTCTCCATGGACATCTGCTCCCTCATCCCGGAGGACGGGAAGGTCACGATATACGGAAGGAACGGCGTGTTCATCCGCATCATGGTGCACCCGGAGCCGGAGGATCCGAAGATCAGAGACAGGATCCCGTTCATCTCGGATCTGAAGAGGGATCCCGAGGAAGAGATCAAAGAATGAGGTTCGTCCGGGGCCTCACTCCGGGAGCCAGTCTATCGCGTTGACGACGTCTATCCCCTCGTAGAACCCAATCCGCCAGCACCGAGCCTCTTATATATGGAGATGCAATCTCGCGGATATCGGACTCGTGGTCTAGGGGTTATGACGTCGCCTTCACACGGCGGAGGTCGCCGGTTCAAATCCGGCCGGGTCCACCATCTCATATTCTCCAGAACAGTCATCAGCCTGTCTGATCCCCCTTGTCATCGCCCTTACGGGCGGAAGGATCTTCAGGCACTTGGCCCGCCCGGCCCGGGATCCTGCTCTTGGAACGGAGATAGAACACGATGTCGAACATCACCGCTATGACGATCCCGAATCCAAACAGCATGATCACAAAGTCCATAGATGCGCTGAACACTCCCATGAGGAACAATGCGTAGATCACGCCATAATAGACTATGTTGACGAATGCCGACCCCATCAGCAGATAGTCGGTCCTCCCTGTGGAGACGAGGACCCCTTCGAAGACTACACCGACGGCATAAAACACATAAAACGGGACGAGCGCGTACAAGATGCCGAGGATGGCATCGACGTCCTGCGCTCCGATGACATCCTGGAACATGACCCTCCACAAAGGGATGCTGACGACCCATGAAAAGACAACTGCGCCTGTCAGGGCCAGATAGTTCCAGACCCTCGCATACCCATTGTAGTACTCCCTCTTCACCATCTCCCCGATAGCGAGCACCGGCACGAGCAGCCATCCCCAGATGAAGTTGTTCGCCAGCCAGTAGTTGCCAACTTGAGAGACTTCGTTGACCATCTTCATGACTATCAGCATATAGGTAGCGTTGGCGAGGAAGACCTGTCCGCCCGAGAACAGCCCTGTCCGCACCCACTCTCTGATGACATCCATCCTGAATCCGGACCAGCGCCTCAGCAGCCTCTCTCTGTGCAGGCACATGATCGAGAGCATGGACATGATGACATTGACGAGGATGTTGGTCATCGCGATTCCCGGAGCACCGTTGCCCGGTATCAGCACGAGATTCCCTATGCTGAGCATCAGGACCTTCGACAAGAGCAAAACCACGATGTAATCGTATCTGCCGCGGACGACAAAGACCACGTACATGTACGAGCTGATGAAGCCGACTATGAACCCTATGGTCTCCAGCCTCAGATATCCGATGCTCTCGGTGGGAGCATTCATGTACGCGGTCAAGGTGTTGGCATAGGCGAATATGCCGACCGAGATGGCTGCGTAAGCAGCCAATCCCAGCACGAACGTCTGGTTTATCCTGGAACCGAGGTCGTCATCATTTTCCGCCTTGTTGAGTACGAAGTACATCGGAACCGTCAAAAACGCAAGAATGGTCTCGTTGAACAGATCGAACCACTCTATCTGCCCAGCTATGTCCAGGACAGTGGAGCTCATGCCGGACACAAGATGGTCGACGATCAGCTGATTGATGCTCGGGATAAAGGCGAATGCCATCAATGCTATCAGGAGAAAGTACTCCTTCCTGCAAAGCCGGCTTGCGACCATCTGAGACTTGATGCGCCCATTCAACCGATCACCGCCGGACCGCATTCCATGCAGATGCCATCGCAGAACCGGATACAATATGGTTCCCCGGCGGCATTGCGCATCGGCCGGGCAGGGATTGGAGCCGGGGCGGCAGCCCGCCCCGGCGAAAGATGATCAGTTTCCGACCAGCTCTGTGCCGGAGAAGCTCATGGTCGGGACATCCACAACGCCCATCTGGGCGCTGTCGTTACCGATGGCCTCGATATTGCGGATAGCGTCCAGCATGTTGCCCATCAGGAGCGCGTTGTTCACCGTGCCCACAACCTCGCCCTTGCGGATCAGATATCCGCACCTGACGTTCAGCCCGAACCTCCCGGTGAGCTCGTCGGCCTCCGGCCAGGCGAACTTCTCCACCAGGATCCCGTGCTCGGTCTGGGCGATGATGTCCTCCCCGGACATCTTCCCCGGCCGGACGACCATGTTCAGCGGCTTGATGGTCGGAGTCCTCTCGAACGCCCCCTGGGCCTCCACGCTGGACCTCCTCATCCCGTTCCCGGTGCTGTCCCCGCAGAACGAATCCCTCATGAACGACTTCAGGACCCCGTCCTCCACGATCGGGCGGCGCTCCGTCGGAGTCCCCTCGTCGTCGAACGCGCAGGACAGCGGCGCGGGCACCGTGGGATCGTCGGCGATGCTCAGGCAGTCCGAGGCCACGGCCTCCCCGACGGAGCCCTTCCACATGCTCCTGCCGTACTTCACGTTCTCCCCGTTCGCCGCAGACCCCACGGACGACACGATCATGTCCCCCAGCTCGCTGGGGGGCAGGACCATCGTCAGGCTCTCGCGGCCCTTGAACTCCTTCGCCGCGGCCGCCGCCCTGGCCTTCTCGGACAATCTCCTTCCGATGAGCCCGGGATCCAGGTCCAGGCGGGTCCCGTGGAACGTCTCCATCCCCTCCCCGGGGTGCTCTCCCCTGTACATGGACGTGAAGTGCCCGTAGACCAGGGTGCTCTCGTGCGTCACGTCAACGCCGTTGCTGTTCATGGTGCATCCCCTGTTCAGGGACACGCGGATCTGGGCGCGGGGGATGCTGACGTCGCACGATGCTATGACGGCCTTGGCGATCTCCCTCAGCTCCTCGGGGGTTATGTCCGCGGCCTTCCTGTCCAGGACGTCCGGGGCCGCGATGCGGGCCTTCCCCGGCACGGCGTACCCCTTGAAATCCGGATCCGCCGGAGAGTACCTGAGCACGGACTCCGCCATGGACGCGCATGCCTTGACGGGATCCTTCCCTCCGAGCGAGACAGAGGCCTTCCCCTGCCTCCCGCCGTCGGCCATCCTGACCATGATCCCCGATTCGGCCTTCGTCTCGATGTTGCTGATGCGGGAATCGTCGATGTAGATTGTGCTCACTACCGCTTCGGACACATAGGCCTCGGCGTGCTCGTGGCCTGCGACGGAGCGGAGCGCCTGCTCCGCATAGGCGTGCATGTCGCTCACTGCCCTCCCCCCACGATCATCCTGGCGCGCATGTACGGGCCTCCCGACGAGACCCTCACCCAGTCCTCTATCCCCTTTCCGCACATCCCTCCGTCCAGGACGACCTCCTTGGAAAGGGCGTCCGCCGAGGACAGGATGTCCACTGACCTTCCGGTCAGGGTGAACGACTGCAGGGGCTTCACTATCTCCCCGTTCCTGATCAGGAACCCGCGGAGGCATTTGGCCTCGAAGCACCCTCCGACCGGATCCTCCATGCCGTTGATCATCTTGTCGCAGAGGATCCCGTCCTTGGTGTCGGCAACGATCTCGTCCTTGTCCCACTCGCCGGGGCCGAAGAAGGTGTTGGTCATCCTGACCCAGGTCCTCTTGCCGTAGCTCTCGGCCCTGCCGTTGCCTGTAGGAGAGGCTCCCAGCTGCGAAGCCGTCTCCAGGCTGTGCATATACCCTTTGTAGACACCGCGGTCGATTATCGTCGTGCATGACGACGGCGTCCCCTCGTCGTCGTAAGGGACGGACCCGTGGGCCCCGCGGACGGTGCCGTCGTCGTACATGGATATGATGTCGGAAGCGACCTTCATCCCGACGGCATCCGTGAGGAACGAGCGCTTCTTGGTGATCTCGTCGCCCTCGGAAGCGTGCCCCATGGCCTCGTGGGCCAGCAGCCCGGAGACCATCGGATCGGAGATGACGGTCAGGTTCCCGGAAGGGGCCCTGTCCGCCTTCAGGGTGGCTATCGCCTCGGCGGCGGTGGCCCTCCCCAGCGCCTCCAGGTCCAGGTCGCGCACCACTTCATACCCCCGAGTGCTGTCCGGCCCGTCGTAGTAGCGCTCCATCCTCCGGCCGTCGGCCGCCACCGACATGGCCCTGCAGATGACGCGGACCTCCTCCCAGCTCATGTCCGATCCCGCGGAGTTGACCAGGGCGTTGGACTTCACCTCCTCGGAGTACGACCCGGCGCTGTTGATTATCCTCTCGTCGACCGACTGCGCCCTGTCCAGGTCCCTCGCGGCCGAGATCTTCTCGTCCAGGTCCACGGAGTCCGGATGTATCCTTACATCGGCGCGGTCGCAGCGCCTGACCACGGACGGCTCCAGCGCGAAGCCGGGCCTGCCGTCGCCGGAAGCGTTCCTGACGGCGTCCTCTGCCGCTTTCAGCACGTCGGCGCGCTCGAAGGAGGTGACTGTGCCGTACCCCCATCTTCCGCCGTTCCATGCCCTCAGGCACACCCCGCCGGTGCTCTTCTGGACCAGCTGGCGCAATCCCCCGTTCAGGGAGCTCACGCCTATGACCCTCACGGTCTGGGACCTGGCGTCGGAGAACTCCGCGCCCAGGTCCTGCATGCGCGCAACGGCCTCTGACAGCACGTCCTGCGCATCCGCGGCCTTCTCCATAGCGGCGGCCTGCATGTCACACCACCGTGAAGGAATGGTCGAACGAAGTCAGGACCTCGCATCCGTCCTCGGTTATCAGGCAGGTGTCCTCGATCCTTATCCCGCCCACCCCGGGGATGTAGATCCCCGGCTCCGCAGACACGACGTTCCCGGCGCGGAGCACCTGCTCCGACCTGGGGGACACGGAGATGTCCTGATGGACGTCCATCCCGATGCCGTGGCCGAAGGAGTGGATGAACCTCCCCCTGAACTCGGACTCGTCGATGATCTTCCTCGCCGCGAGGTCCGCGGCGCTGGCCTTGGCCCCGTCGCGGTACTCCGCGATCCCCGCCAGCTGGGCCCGGCGGACCACTTCGTAGGCCCTCTCGAGGATCTCCGGGGGCTTCCCCAGGAACACCGTGCGGGTCATGTCCGAGCAGTACCTGTCGTATTTCGTCCCGAAGTCGAAGAGCGCCGTGTCCCCCTTCTTCAGGCGGTACCCGCAGGGCATGTGGTGCGGCTGCGACGAGTAGGCTCCGAACGCCGCGATGGTGTCGAACGCGTTCCCTGTGCCGCCGAGCTCCCTCATGCGGGAGTCCATCTTGGCCGCCACTTCCTTCTCGGACGCTCCTTCGGACAGCATGCCCGGGATCTCCCCCGCGACGACGGAGGATATCCTGCATGCCTCGCGGGTGGCGGCGATCTCCTTCTCGTCCTTGACAGAAACGGTGTCGGCGATGGCCTTGCCCGCATCCACGGCCTCGATTCCCTCCACGGTCTTCTTGACGTACTCCACCGCCGCGTAGCTGGCGGAATGGGCGTTGAAGCCGACCTTGGAGCATCCTTTCAGCGCTTCCCTCAAAAACCCGTCGCGCTCCTCGCGGGTGCGGTAGACGTGCACGTCCCCGGCGCCCTCGCGGGCCCCTTCCTCCTCGAGGATGCTGACGATCACGTCCAGGGACCCGCCGGGGCCCGCCACCGCGAAGGAGCCTTCGAAAGTGCCCGATTTCTGCTCGGTCAGATACCAGAACGTGGAGTCGAGGAACGGCTCGCCGTCGTTGGCGATGACCACGGCATCCATGCCCTCTGCGTTCGCTATGAGCCTCTCGGCTCTTGTCCCTTTCATGCTCCGGGATAAGAAGGCGCAGTATATGGGGATGATGAAGGTCGGACAGCGCATCGCCAAAGATGCCTCTGTGATTCTGAACAGCCGCACGACCGGATCTCCATAAGGCGTGGCCTCTGCGAAGAGATCTTGAAGGATGCTCTGGACCTGAGAGACGTGGCTCTCGCAAAAGAGATGCCGGATGGCCCGGAAGGAGCAGACTTGTCCGCGAAAAGGCACCGAGATCGGATCCGCAATCGCGTTCAAGATCCGGCCGGCATCAAAGAGGCTGCCTGGGATTCAGCGTGCATGGCGCTGGACCCCATGCCTGGCGGAGATCGAAGTGCATGCCTTCGGACAGAAAAGCGATATCGATCGGGACAGGAGTCGCCATTCATAGAGTGTATAATGCCATTGTGTCGTGCGACGTTACAGGTGATATTGCTGCGATTTCGCAGATCCCATGGACTTGCGGAGACACAGAACGCCCCGAGCAGAAACAATAAAGGGATGCAGAAAGATGCCGAAACGATAACATGGGAAAGCGTTACCCCATCTGCATATCAGACTTCAAGGAGTTGGCCTCTGGGGACTTCTATTTCGTTGACAAGACGATGATGATCGCGGACCTGTGTCAGACAACAGGAGTCACATTCATCTATACAAGGCCCAGAAGGTTCGGAAAATCGATCAACCTGTCTATGCTGGACTGCTTTTTCAATCTCAGATACAAAGGCGGGAAAGACTTCTTCGCCGGAACCAGAATCTCCGAGTGCCATATGTGCAACGAGCATCGGAACAGATACCCTGTGATAAGGCTGAACCTGGCATCTGTAGACGCGAACGGCCCGGGCGGGACTTACGGGGGGCTGAAAGTGGCTCTGTCATACGTTGCCGCAGATATCAAAGAGCTAGTGCAATCTTCGCCACTGGAAGAATGGGAGATGCAACGCATCAGCGATTTGGAGCAGATGCGCGCGGATTACGCAGTGGTTCAAACATCCATCAGATGGATCAGCAGTCTCCTGGAGAAGCTGTACGGCGAGAAGGTCATCATCCTTGTGGACGAGTACGATCATTGCATTCACGACATATCCGATCCAGCCAAGTTCGAAGAAACCTCGAATATCATGCGCGGATTCATGCAGGAAAGCTTCAAACTCAACGAGCACATCAAATTCGGTGTTGCTATGGGTGTGATGACTGTCCTGCAGACTGGGATGTTCAGTGGTTTCAACAACCCTATTGTGTGCGACATCTTCTCCACCGAGGGCGACGAGTACTTCGGGTTCACTGAAGAAGAGGTGGTCAAGCTGCTTGATGACTCAGGCGTTGACAGATGCCACCTGGAGGAGATCCGCGAATGGTATGATGGGTACCGCTTCGGGAATGCGGATGTGTACAATCCGTTGAGCGTAAACAGGTATCTCAAAGATGGTTACATCACTTATGAGTACTGGAACAAGACCACCAAAGGAGGGCTGTCGTTACAGCTGATTTCAAATCTGGACTTCGGCACCATGGTGACCCTCAAACAGCTTGTCGTGGACAGGAGCGCATCTGTAGAGTCTGTATTGGATGACAGGATCGTCTATGCGGACATAATCGGCGAGGACGTGGAACCCTCGAAAGTATACTCGTATCTGGTCATGGGCGGATATCTGAAAGCTGTCTATATGAGGCGCGATGACACTGGACATCGCATCTACAAGATATCGTCTGTGAACAAAGAAGTCGCAATGGCCTTCGAGGAGATCGTCAAACGTGTCGACAGGATGCAGAAGAAAGCCCCGATTGACCTGCCAAAAGACATATACGACGGTAATGCAGACAATATCTCCAAAGACATCATGATACTCCTCAGCGGCCGCAACATGGACAAGACCTGGGACCACGACCGCTACAAAGAGCTCATCGGCAGCGTTCTGAGTATCAATCAGATGATGCCTGTGGACGAGATGCCCAAAGGCTTAGGCAAAGTAGGCATATTCATAAAGAAGGCCGGGCCGATGCCCGCAGTTGCCATAGAGATCAAGACATCGTCCAAAGAGCCCGCGGAAGTCCTGGCGGCGAAAGCCATGAACGCCATCCTCGAGAAAGGCTATGCGAGCGAGCCCATGGATGGAGATGTCATATCGATCGGCATAGGCATCAGGATCAAGGAAGTGTCCGCGCGCGTCATCATGCCCGGAGAGTATTGATGCCTCTGCGATCGTGCGATGTTGCGGATGATATCCGCAATATTGCTGCGATTTAGCGGATGATATCCGTGAAATAGCTGCTTTTTTGCGGATTATATGAATGAGCGCGTCGCCCCAGACGCTCTTGAAGACCGACCGAAGCTGGAAGGGTTCACGAACGGGCCTTGATGTAATCTTCGACATCCAGAACAGTGTTCTCTATGCACTGCCACTGAAGCGGAGGCTCGTCGAGGAAATCCAGGACCCCGTACTCGTCGAACAGGTCCAGCGTCTCCGGAGCGGTGAGCCCGTGCTTCATGCGGTACTCTTCGATGCAGTAGATCTTCAGCAGCCTCGAGTACGATCTGCTCATGGCGCCACCGGCCAGACCAGGTTCCCGTTCATCTCGTCTTCGAAGAGCTCCGCGAGGCACTTCACGCTGAAATGCCATACCTCCGTTTCTTGGTCCTGGAGGCGGTCGTAGACCTTGGACCTCATGAAGATGCGGATGGCATCGTTCTCTGACAGCCCCCTCGTCTCCATGATGCTCGCGACTACGCCGTCGACGAGATCCCTCTTGATGCATTCGAACACCTTCGGATCTATCATCGCCTGACCTCCGGTGAAACGATGATGCTCAGGGGATATATCTATATGGAACAGACAGCCGCGATTCTGCAGATTTTATAAACGCGCCCGGCCCATCACGCTCCCGATGGAAAGGAAGATCGAAGCGAAGCTGGCCGAATGGAAGTCCAGGCCTGACCGCAAGCCCCTGCTCGTGCGCGGGTCCCGCGGAGCCGGGAAGACTTGGGCCGTCAGGAAGTTCGGAGAGGCCGGCTACCGCAAGGTCCTGGAGGTCGACCTGGAGCATAGGCCCGGGCTCAGGGATCTGCTCGATGGCGATCCGTCCGCAGACGGCATCTTCCTTGCGCTGAGCCGCATCTTCCCGGACTTCGGCTCCTTCAACGGCTGCCTCCTGTTCCTCGACGGGATCCATGCCTGCAGCAATGCCGTGCCCGCGCTGGAAGCCCTCTCTGCGGACGGCAGATGCGACATCGTCTGCGCCGGAACGTATCTCGGGAGTCCCTGGACCTGCGCCGGATGCATAGAGACGGCGGAGATGGGGCCCATGGACTTCGAGGAGTTCCTCTGGGCCATCGGGTTCAGCCATGGCCGGACATCGGAGATCGCAGGCCACGTCAGGGCCATGGACCCCTTCGACGGGCCTGTCCTGAAGAAGCTGAACGACCTGTTCATGATGTACGTCACCATAGGCGGCATGCCGGAGGCCGTGGAGGCCTTCGCCCGCACGAGGGCCTACAACGGCATCATCCCGGGATCGGCCCGCGCCAGGCTGCTGGACGACATCCAGAGGTACTGCGGGAGCCCGACGGACAGGGGCCGCATAGCCCAATGCCTCGATTCGATACCGAAGCAGCTGTGCAGAGCGTCCGGGAGCTCGTTCCGGTACTCGGATGCGTCCGGACAGGCCGGATACGGCCGCAGGGAGTTCGGCCGGGCGCTGAGGTGGCTGGAGGACGCCGGCGCCATAGCCATCTGCCACAACCTGATGGGCATCTCGGAGCCGTTCATGACCAGGCCGGACGGGAACACGTTCAAGGCCTACCTCAGGGACACTGGCATGACGACGCTGGCGCTGGGGCCCGATACGGGGCTGATGCTGACCAGCGGCCGCATCGGAAAAGCTGAAGGAGCCCTCCTGGAGAACGCCGTGGCATCCGCCCTGGCAGGCAAAGGTCACAGGCCGCACTATTACAGCGACCCGGCGAACCGCGTGGAGATCGACTTCGTCGCAGAGCTGAACGGGAAGGTCGCCGCCATCGGAGTGGACTCCGGAAGGAAGAGGCCGGACAGGCAGCTGCTGAAGCTCGACAGGCTCGACCAGCATGCCGATGTCCTGATCAGCGTCTCCGGCTCCAACCTCCTGACGGATGAGAACGGGATCCGCTACATCCCGTACTTCGGGCCGTCGTTCTTTGAAGAGAACAGATCGACAGACTCGTCTATCGCAGAGCGACCAGTCCTGCATGGCGTGCCGAAGCCGTCGTCCGGATGACGAATTTGGTATAGATCCGCTAATGGCGATCAGATTGAACGATGATGGCCGCCATGTCTGAAAGCGTGGGAACTTCATCCATAGCCCTTTATCTACAATAACTTGCTATGATAGAATGGAGGCGACAAGATGGGGACATATGACGCGTTGAACATTGCGCGCTTCATTGTCCGGAAATACATCGATGATGGAAATCCGGTCACGAACATGAAGCTCCAAAAGATGCTCTACTACGCTTGGGTGGAATACTACAAGCGGTACAAGGAATTCCTGTTCAGGGATGATATCTGCGCTTGGAAATACGGTCCTGTTGTCCCTAGCGTCTATCGTGAATACAGGATCTACGCAGGGCTTCCAATCTTCAGATCCGAACCGTCTTCAGGAATAGATGAGAGAACCAGCATCTTCCTGACCGAGTTCGCCGACAGCCACAAGGACTTTACCGCCAGCCAGCTCGTCAACCTCACTCACAGAGATGGCTATCCCTGGAAAATGGTCTACAAAGAGGGGGAGAAGTACACTAAAATCCCGTTTGAGACCATCATCTCGATAGAATGTCGCACATAATCCCCCTTACAGCCGAAGATGTCTCGAAGAAGCGCGAGCTTCTTGTGAGAACGCTTACGGAACTGTCTGAACAGTATCTGGAAGACGATAGCAAGTTTCTCGAACAGTATGCATCTCGCATGTCCGAAGTGTACTCTAACGGATACAGGCAGCTGTATTCCGAACTCTACACAGTGATGTCGGCTATATCGAACAAGGATGTGGACAGCCTCCAGCCCCTGTCCACGAATCTGATATGCCTCTACCGCTACGTCGGTGGATCTGACTGGCGCATTCGCAATCCGGAATTGTTCGGACATCTGCTAAAGCTCAGCGATCATGTCAACCTTGAGATGCAACGGATTGTTGACCATCAGGCGAGCACAGAGAAGTTCGACGAACTGTATGAGAACCTGCGGGGGATGTATGAAGATTCAAACGCTGTGAAGAGGAAGTTGCAAAAAGCCACGAAGAAGATCAAAGACCTTCAACTGGAGATGGTTTCGATTCTGGCGATTTTCGCCGCTATAGTCGTTGCATTCTCCGGAGGAATGAACGTCCTGGGAAATGCCATCTCAGGCGTAGGCCATGCAGATCTTCAAGACCTCGCATTCATGGTCATCCTGTGCGGAATAGTGTTGTTCAACACAGTGACACTCCTCATGCATATAGTGTTCTGGATCATACGCAGACTGCATGATGACGACGATAATGAAAACGAGAGCAAGCTCATCGACTGGCAGTACATCGTCGGTTTCAATGTCCTGCTGATTATCCTGCTAGGCATTACACTATGCGTATGAGGCTCGAGCCTCGATGTGATGGAAGCGCCCGCCGAGGCGGGCATTGGTTTCAGAACAGCTCAGATCCCGATCCACTCGTTCCTGACGATCCTCTTCAGTGCCGAGATAGCGGACATCGCGGCCAGATAGGACGTCTTGGGGTTGTCCGGAGACGGGACGTTGTACGTGTGGCAGACCATCTCTCCGAACTCTCCCTTGAGCTTGAGCTCATGGGAGTTGGTGTGCGAGTCGGGGTCCAGGACGACGGTGACCTTGGTCCTGTCGAAGCCCACCCCCAGAAGCGCGACGGTGGCGGCCACGTTGACGTTCTTGGGGAACAGCTGAACGGCCTCCCTGGCAGGGCCTGAGAATATGACGGTGGGTTCCTTGACCTCGTCCACGACTATGCCGCGGTCGATCAGGAACGCCACCCCCTCCAGGCTCTTGGGGCCCTTGGTGGTGACCAGCTCCACCTCGTCCAGATGGCCGACGGCGGAGGACCTGAGCCCGTCGGTGCCGCAGACGGCTCCGGACGGGATGAATATCTTGGCCTCGGACTGGGCGGCCTTGTCCTTGACGGCCTCCCTGAACGCGTCGTCCACCAGCGCTCCGACGGACATTATCATTATATCCACTCCCCTGGCGACGACCTTGGGGACTATGGCCGTGGCCGCACTCTGGGACGCCGCCTCCACCACGAGGTCGCAGTGGTAGAGCTCCTCCTCCACATCGCTGATGACGATGGCTTTCTTCAACTGGGCGGCGAGCTTCTCGGCGAGCTCGGGATCCGCGTCCATGAGGTAGATCCTCTTGACCTCGGCCATCTCGTCAGCCGCCTTGGCGAGCTTCGAGCCGATGGAGCCGCAGCCTACAATCGTTATGCGCATGGATGCACGTTATACGTCATCGCTCTTATAATGTTTCCACAAATCGAATCCCCTGTGACGCAATCGGAACGAAATCCGCAGTTTCGCTACGATTGCTGACAATCATCTCTCGGAATCCGCAGAAATCGCCTGATACCGTCCCACTCGGCCATGAACTCTTCCAGGAAAGCCTCCATGTACCTGTGGCGGGACTCCGCCATGGCCCTGGCGGTCTCTGTGGACATCATGTCCTTCAGCAGGAGCAGCTTCTCGTGGAAGTGGTTGATGCTCGTCCCCTCGTTCGCCCCGTAAGCGGCAGCGTCCATCCCCGTCTTCGGCGCTTCCCCGGGAACATGCATCCGGCGCCCCCTGCTCCCGCCGTAGGCGAACGCCCTGGCGATGCCTATCGCCCCTATGGCGTCCATCCTGTCCGCGTCCTGGACGATCCTCCCTTCCAGGGTATCGGGCACCACGGAGTCCGTGCCCTTGAAGGACACCTGCTCTATGATCCGCACCACCCTGTCTGAAGTGTCTTCGGAGATCCCCTCGGAGGCCATGAACCTCCTGGCGTTGGCGTATCCAGTGTCCCCGAACAGCTTCCTGTCGTCCGCATCGTGCAGCAGCGCGGCGAGCCTGACGACGTCCATGTCGCCTCCCTCGGCCCTGCATATCGACACGGCCAGGTCGTGGACCCTCGCGGTGTGCCATATGTCATGGCCGCTGCTGTCTCCCTCGAAAAGCCCTGCGGCGAACTCGCGGGCGCGGACGAACACGGATTCTTCCATGGCATCCCCCATGCCCGCAGAAGATATCATACCGTCGGACCGCTCAAATACGGCCACGCCCTAAACCCGGGCATGGAGCGCTACATCCTCGTCGACCACACCGCGGACATGATGGTCAAGGCCTTCGGATCCACCCTGGAGGAATGCTTCGCCAACGCGGCCTACGCGCTGTTCGACCAGACCGTGGACCTCTCCGGGATCGGGACCTCCGAGGAGAGGGACGTCCGCGTCGGCGGGATCGACGACGAGGACAGGCTGTACTCGTTCCTGTCCGAGATGCTGTTCATCGAGGACTGCGACAACCTCATCCTCAAGGAGTTCGAGGTCTCCTTCGACGGGGACGACGTGGTGTGCCATGCCCGCGGCGAGACGTTGGACAGAGGCCGCCACAGGGTCAGGTCCGAGGTGAAGGCCGTCACATACCACATGATGGACGTGGACCGCGCGGAGCCTTCGGTCACGGTGCTGTTCGACGTCTGAGCGCGCCGTTTCATGCTTATAAACAAGGAGCGCATTGCGCAGGACATGCTCAGACTAGGCTGGTTCTCCACCGGGAGGGGCCCCGGATCGCGCAACCTCCTCAAAGCCGTCATGGATCAGAAGGAGCTCGGCAACCTCGACATCGAGATCGCATACGTCTTCTGCAATTGGGACAACCTCGAGGAGGACAACCCCAAGCGCGAGCAGCGCAGGATGTTCTTCGACATGGTCGAGGGGTACGGCATCCCGCTGGTGACCCTGTCCTGGAAGAAGTTCATGCCCGAGCTCTGGGAGAAGGATCAGACCGCCTGGAGGAACGAGTACGGGAAGGAGCTGAGGAGGCTCACCTCCGGATACGGCGCCGATTTGGGGATACTGGCCGGCTACATGCTCTGGATGGACGACGAGACCTGCAGGGAGTACGACATGCTGAACCTGCACCCCGCCCTGCCCGACGGCCCCAAGGGGACCTGGCAGGAAGTGATCTGGCAGCTGATATCCGAGAACGCGGAGCGCCAGGGGGCCATGATGCACGTCTGCACCGAGGAGTGGGACAGGGGCGCGGCGATAACTTACTGCGGGTTCCCCATCCGCGGCGGGGAGTACGACAGGCTGTGGTCGGACATGGACGAGAAGCTGAAGTCCAAGACCCTCGGCCAGATCAAGGCCGAGGAGGGGCAGGAAGAGCCCCTTTTCAAGAAGATACGCGAGGACGGGGCCAAGCGCGAGCTCCCCCTCATAGTCGCGACGATAGCCGCCTTCTCCGAAGGGAAGGTCAGGATCGTCGGCAAGAAGCCGTACGCGGGCGACGTTCCGCTGCCCGGGCCATACGACCTGTCCGAGAGCGTCGATGCCAGGCTGGAGTGATGCCATGCCCGGAGATTTCGATCCGGTAGAGGAGCTGGGGCTGTTCCCGGACAGGATATTCCTGTGCAACCTGCACGGGTTCATGACGCAGAACGACTACCTCAGGGACGTCTGCGCCAGGTTCATCCGCAACGGGGCCCACTTCCACGACGTGCTGAAGAGGTACGACGAGCTCACCGCCTACGTCCTGGGAAGGGAGGAGGCCAGCTCGGGAGACGTCTTCAAATGGGCCGTCCCGTTCCTGAAGGCCAACGGCGCCACCGACTTCCTGGTGGAGAAGTTCGGCCGCGAGGACCTGCGCCTGATGCCCGGCGCCAAGGAGGCCATTACGTACATCAGCAGCCTCCTGCCCACGTTCGTCAGCACCTCTATGTACGAGCACGGGACCATGGCCGCCATGGACGCCCTGGGAGGCCCGGTCCTGGACCTGGGATGCAGCCAGATGGTCCTGGACGACCACGAGCTCGGCAGGCCCGATGCCCGCAGGATCAGGGAGATGACCGAATCTATAACGGCGCTGAAGATCCCCAAGACCGAGTACGCGCTCAACGTCCCCATGGAGATCGACGAAGCGGACGTGAAGATAATCAGGCTCATGGACGACATCCTCAAGGAGGAGATCCCGGGCACCAACGCCCAGTCGCTGATGGAGTGCGTGGTGCCGATGACGTCCCACAAGAAAGCATACCGCCTGCTGGACATCAGGCGCCAGACCGGCATCGACCTGGACGCCACCATGTGCATCGGCGGGGAGAACACCGACTACCAGGCCATGGACCTGGTCAGGGACAGCGGAGGGCTGTCCGTGGCTTTCAACGGGACCGACTTCGCCGTCAGGGGATGCAACATCGCGATCATGTCCAGCGACGCCACCGTGGGGGCGGTGTTCGTGGAGCAGTTCTACAACCGCGGGATCGAGGCCGCCCTGGAGCTGGCGTCGAACTGGGACAGGAAGTACATCAAGGAGTGCGACTTCCCCGACGGGAACCTCGTGTCCAGGATGCTGGAGGCCCATCCGCGCAAGCTGCCGGAGGTCTGCGTGGTTGACAGGCACAACATGGACGAGGTCGCGGCGAAGAGCGCCGCCTACAGGAAGAAGATCCTGAGAAGTCGATGGTGCTCTGGTCGGGATTCGAACCCGAGTGTCGGCCTCGAAAGGGCCGAATGATTGGCCACTACACTACCAGAGCGCAATCAAGGCCAATGCACACCTGTTTATAATGGTTGTCAGTGGCTCGCCGCTCCGCGCGCAACGGTATATCAACAAGATGGAGCTAAGGGGCATCCATGCCAGGCCGGAAGAGCGGGACGTTCGTCCCGGGGAAGCTCACATTGCTCTCGATGCTGCTCGCATCGATGCTCATGCTCATGGGCGGAGCCGCGGTGGCCCCCGCGCTGCCGCTGATCAGCGCCGCGTTCCCCGACCGGGAGTTCGCCGTCTCGCTGGTCATCACCCTCCCCTCGCTGGCCGTCGGATGCACAGGGTTCGTCCTCGGAGGGATCGCGGACAGGTTCGGGAAGGTCCGGACCCTGTCGGCTTCGCTCGTCCTGTTCACCGCCTGCGGGGTCGCCAGCTTCTTCCTGGACGACCTGACGACGATCCTCGCGATGAGGTTCCTGGTCGGAGTGGGCATCGCAGGGATATCTATGGCCGTCACCGCCCTGATGGCGGAATACTACACCGGGGCCAGCAGGGTCAAGGTCCTCAGCTACCAGTCGGCGGCCATGGGGCTGGGCGTGCTCCTGCTGGAGTACACGGGAGGCTCCCTTGCCGCGTTCAGCTGGCACGAGCCCTTCCTGGTGTACCTGATCGGGATCCCGATCCTCCTGCTGTGCATCCTGTCTATGAAAGAGCCTGTGCACGACGCCTCCGCCGACAGGGCATCGTCGGAAGAGAGATCCCACCCCGCGGACAAGAGGCTCATCGCGATATGCTACGCCGCGATCTTCGTCTGCCAGACCATATCCTTCCTGCTCCCGACCAAGATGCCCACGTTCCTGGAGGACCCGGAGCTGCCCGGGCACATCACCGCGTCCATGATGGGGCTGTTCCTGGGGGCCCACGGCATCACCAACTCCGCCGTGTCCCTGATGTACAGGCGCGTGGTGTCCGTCATCCGCCCGTTCATGGTCATCTCCATCGGGTTCATCGTGATGGGCGCGGCCATGATCGTCCTGATGCTGTTCCCGACCGTGGCCGTGGCGCTGTTCATGATGGTCATGGTCGGAGTGGGCATAGGGATGATCTGCCCCGCGCTGTCCAACACCCTGGCCGGAGAGGCCACATCGACGACGTCCGGGAAGATCATGGGCGGGTACTCGACGTTCCTCAACTTCGGCCAGTTCGCCATCTCCCTGGTCAGCGTCCCCCTTCTGGCAGCCGTCGGCGGGAGCATCCCGTCCATGTTCGCGGCCATGGGATGCGTCGCCCTCGTCGCGGGCATGCTGTTCCTGCTGGACTGCGCCAAGGACCGCAGGTTCCGCGCGGACGGGCTGAAGCCGTGAGGCCCTGCCCGGAGCATCCTGTTCGGCGATTCCGAGGCACTGAGCAACAGCCGGACAGGACACTGGCCCGGGATAGGGATAATATCGGGAACATCGTTGCTTCTCCCGATGGCAGGGTTCGACTACAGTCTGGTGGATGAAGCTGTCAACAGGATCGTTGAGAAGTTCTGTCCGCAGAAAGTGATCATCTTCGGTTCGGTGGCCAAGAAGGCCGCTGACGAGTTCAGCAATCTGGACATCTTGGTGGTGAGGGAATCGGACATGGAACCTTTCCAGAGGGTAGTGCCGATCTATCTTGCTGTCGCCGACCTTCGGATTCCGAAAGACATCATAGTCTTGACTCCAGGGGAATTCGAGTTCTTTCAAATCTGGTACGGGTGCGGGCATTTACGGTTGCTGAATCGCAATAC
>CAVHMZ010000083.1:0-10988 GCA_963637225.1 Segatella hominis | reverse complement strand
GAAGTCTGCATCGATATCGCAGGCCGCGCTGGACAGAGCGTTCCTCACAGCCTCATGTATCTTTTCATACTCCGGTGCGCGGTCAGGCTCTTCGCCGTCGTGCATGAGCACCTCTGCATCCCTGATCGATGCCAGCGATTCCGCGGTCCCCAGCCTCCGGACCATCATCATGGCCGAAAGGCGCAGCATGTCCGGATCCATCCTGTCGATCTGTTCCTTGACCTCTTCCCAGCCTTCCAAGCGATCCACGGAATGCATCACATCGCCTCCCCGATCATCCTGTTCATGCCGCTCCGTCCGAAGGATGCGCCTCGATGATGCCCATCGCAGTCGAACTCCCCGAACAGGGTATCGAACTCTTTGTCCCGGAACCTCTTCTGGATTATATCGGCATATGCCCTGCGATACGCCATCTGATCGTCGGGGGTGCCTTCCCAGGGAATGTTGCGGTCCTTGAGGGCCACCGCTATCCCTGTGACGAGATTCTGGGCCTCGGCCTCGCCGCTCTCCTCGAGGATGTCCCGCAGAAGATCGGCGAATCTGCAATCGATGTTGCTGCATATCTGCGCCTCTATCAGAGCCTGCATCTCTGCCTCCGGATCGTCTTCGTCCAGATGGCCCCCGTCCACCAAATCCGGGTAGTCTTCGTCCAGGTCGTCCAGGTCGTCATCGTCCAAAACGGCCAGCAATTCCGGATCTTCCAGGAAGTCCAGATCGTCCAGGAAGTCCAGATCTCCCAAATCGATTTCCAGGTCCAAGTTCTCGAAAGCACTGGACAACTCTGACTGCACTTGTCTGCGGATCTCCTGGTAGGGCGGAGCGCGAACCGGCTTGAAGCCCTCGATCCCGATCTCGATGGCTTCGCCGAACACGCTCGACACCCCTATGAAATCCAGCCGCCGGGCCATCCTCTTGGCCAAGATGCGAAGCTGGTTCTCGTCCATCTCGTCTATGAGGTCCGCCGGTTTGTGGAATGATTTCATCGCAACACCTCGATGTGAGCTCGACATCGGAGTCCTGGTAAAAAGCATGACTGGGAGGTGCAGCCCGCTGAAGACTGCACCTCGGCAATGCGGAATAGACCTGTCTGATGCAAAAGCGGTCAGAAAAACGAGGACGGGATGGTCCAGCGACGTCCCAGATCGATCCCGCCCTGGCCATCGTCGCCGAAAGCCGCGAACAGAGCATCGTACTCCCCGTCGCGGAACCTCTGCTCGATGATGTCCGCGTACTCCTTCCGATACTCTATGGAATCGTCGGGAGTGTTCGGCCAGGGGATGCTGCCGTCCCTCAGGGCCTCCGCGATCTCGGAGATGAGCTTCTGCGCCTCCTCCTCTCCGCTGGTATCCAATATATCTGTCACGAGCCCCTCGAAGAAGAAGCCTATGACGCTGCAGACCACCTTCTTCTCCATGTCCCACAATGCATCCCTCATCCGATCCTTGTCAAGGTCGGAATCGTCGTCGCAATCCTCATCCGAGAACATCATGGCCCCGGACAGCGCAGTCTCGACGTTTCTGCGGATGACATCGTAAGGCGGCGCGCAGTACGGCCTCAGGACGATCTTCCCGCCCTCGATCGTGACGACATCGCAGAAAGCAAGCGCCGCATCGTCCACGCCCATCTCGCGGGCCATCTTCATCACCAGATGGCGGAGCTGCTCCGCATCCATCCGGCCTACCAGCTCCTCGATGTCTTCGATGCTGTCTATGTCCTCTATGATCTCTATCATGTCGCGTCGCCTCCGACGGAAAGGCATCTCTGTGCCCGGTAAAAGAGTTAGGGAAGGTTGGCCGGGCTCGCCCCGCGCGACCGCGCAGGGGCCCTGCCGATACGATCAGGACAGGATGTCCTTCAGGTGCCCCTGCCCGATGGAGTCCCTGATCTCCATGGCCAGCCTGCCGCCGGTGCTGAGCCCGGGGTAGATCAGGTCCGCATACGGGGATCCCGATATGAACGGGTTCGTTCCCGCGACGATCCTGGTGGAGATCTCGAACACCTTGAACTGGAGCTTGTCGTTGACGACCGTTTCCAGGCAGAACGGCCCCCACATGCCTCCGAAGAGCTCGTAGGACCTGTTGACGATCTTCTCGGCCATCTCGAAGGCTCTGGGGAGCAGGGACTCCCTGATGACGACCGGCGTGTTCCCGGTGACCACGAAGGACGGGTAGAGGCCGTGCCTCTTGGACTCCTCGATGGACCCGAGCTTGTACATCTCGTCGATGTTGGACTCGTCCCTCCTGTCGATGGACAGCAGCTCCAGGGACCCGCCCTGCTCGCAGAGGTAGCCGTCCGTCTTGTACGGGTCGTAGAAGAAATGCATGTAGTACCTGGTCCCGAGGCAGTACTCCTGTATGGTGTAGGGCTGCGTCGGGTCGATGGACATCTTGAAGTCGGGGTAGTCCATGGCGATGAAGTAGCCCCTGCCGCCCTTCGCCCCGTGGTACTTGACCATGACGGGCTCGTCGATCTCCCTGGCGTCGGTGATCAGCTTGGGCATGGGGACGCCTGCGGACGTGATCCACTGCCTCTGCATGTCCCTGTCGGATTCCCATCCGAGGACCGCGCGGTTGCCGTAAGAGGGAACCGGAAGCTCCGCGAACCTGCGGGGGCCCATGTACTCGACGAAGGATCCGTGAGGGATGATGACGACGTTCCTGTCCAAGAGCTCCCCCGTGCGCTCCTCGAAGTCGTCGAAGTCCTTGTACTTCAGAATCTCGTCGGGCTTGGCCAGAGGGAACGCGTCGTAATGCTTTGTGCTGTGAGTGATGGTGAGCCCGAGCGTCTTGAAGCCCATCTTCCTCGCTCCATGGAAGATCTGCAGCGACGAATGGGAGCACAGGGTGGCGATCGTGATGTCGCTCGCGTCGTACCCGTCCAGAATCTCGTCAATCTTGCTCTTGGGAACCATATCCTCTGATTGCATTCCAATTTAAAAATGTGCTGGATGGGCAAGAAGCGCGCCCGGGACGGGGCGCCGGCCGCCGAGCGGCACGTCAGAGTATCCATAACGCCCCGTTGCCCCAGGCATCCTCGATGTCGAATTTTCCGAGATCGGCCACCCGGACCTTGTCCGTCGCCAGGCCCTTCTTCCGGAAATCCTCGTATGCCTTCCTGAACGAGTACCTGCCGCGCACATACACCCTCAGGAAATCGCAGAACGTGCGGCCCGCATCGCTCATGCTCATCTGGCCGGCGGACACCAGCTCGGACACGGTATGCGGGATCATCGACCTCTCGCGGGAGAGCTCATCGCCGGAGGTCGCCCCGAAGTATGCGCGGAGCATGATCGCATACGGCAGGCGCCTCATCGTGAATATGCCGTTGTCCTCGATGGACTTGACAGACCCCACGAACCTGTCCAGGTCGTCGAGCGCCTGCTCCCTGTCGCCTCCGGCGGACAGAAACAGCATCGCCCTGCGGAACAGGAATATGTTGCGGACCGCGGGAGGGGCTTCGTCGCACCGGCAATCCGCGAACGGGCCGGTGACGCATTTCAGCGCCTTTTCCGCAGCCCCGTGCATGCCCATGCAATGCAGGCCGCAGACGACCGCCTCTTCGAGGAGGCATAAGGCGTGCCATTCCACAGACTCCAGGGATCCCGCGCATTCTTCGGCCTCCGCGGCCGCGTCTTCCAGGACGGAAGCCGCCCAGAGGAGGGCATCCCTGTCGCACATGCAGCAGGCGACGGTCGAGAAGAGCGTCGCGGCCCTGCACCTGTCGACGAGATCCGGCATGGGATCCGACTCGACCATCTCCCTGACCTTCCTCATCTCGGCAGCCAGATCATCGTCCAGCCTGCTGTTTGAAGCTGTGGCGGACATGGCCATCGCTCCCCGGGCGCCTTTGAAGCCCGTGAAATCCGAAGGGGCATCTTTGCCGTTCAGCGATGCCAGCAGCACGAGCGCCTCGCGGCAGAGCACTTCTGTCTCCCCGTACCTCGGATCGTCCCTGTTCAGGCGCCTCATGCATTCGGCTATGGCATCGGAGTTGTCCTTGAGGTAATCGTACCTGCCGTAGAGCAGCCCGAGCTCCGCCTGGTACCTGGCCTCTTCGAACGGGCCGCGGGCATCGTCCTTGCGGAGGAGCATGTCGTATATCGCAAGCTGCTGGTCCTGAGGCTTGGTCGCCCATTCCTCATGATAGCCTGTCCTGAAGCCGTCGCTGTAGAGCTTGAGGGCGGTCTCGGTTCTGCATCTCGGGCATACTATCGCCGCGGGGAACCTGTCCTTGCCCCCGACCATGCTCGGAGGAAGATCGAAATTCGGCCGCCCGTCGCATTCCGTGCCGCAGATCGGGCACCTGAACCTCAGATTCTCGAAGGCCGCAGGCTCCGCCACGTTGAGCAGGCAGTTCATCGAGAACCGTAGGGCGCTGTCGGCCCGCATCATCGGCGTCATGAGCGGGACGTACGGACGCGCCAGCCTGCCTTCGGCGAGGCGCCTGTTGACCTCGTCCGCGTCGTAAGGGGGCACGGTCGCCAGCCAGGCGGCCGCCTGGTCATGGTACGGGTCGGACGGATCGCCTGCGGCCTTGCGGACACGGTTGAAGTCACGAACTCCCGTCAGCAGCTGGCTCGGGCGCTCGCCCTTCCAGACCAGGACCTTCGGGCCTTCCTCGTCCGTCTCCCCTTTGAACTCCACCCCGATCTGCCATCCCAGGTACATGTCGTACTGGAAGGCCAGGTCCATGTCGAGGAGGTCCTCCACGACGAGCTCATCTTCCAGATCCCGGCCGATGGACACCGCGTCCATGCCCTGATCTTCTCTCTGGAAGGCGGAGATGCGGCCTCCCGGCCAGCCGAACGCCGTGATGAACACCAATGCGGCCTCGGACAGGGCCATGCAGGGATCCAGGGCCACAGTGCGGCTGACCGCCGGCTTGGAGCCGCGGATCGAGAGCTTGAACTTGTACGACATCGGCCCTGCAAGGCGCTCCGCCCTATGTAGACTTGACGGGGGCCTGCCCCGTCCTCGGAGCGCCGGCATCGGCGCAGCGGATCAGAGCACCCATGACGTCCCGTTGTCCCAGACCTCATCGATGTCGAATTCTCCGAGATCGGCCACCCGGACCTTGTCCGTTATCAGGCCCTTCTTCCTGAAATCCTCGCGGGCCCTCCCGTAAGGGTAATTCGCCCCCACGAACACCCTCACGTAATCGCTGAGGGTCATATTCGCCTCGCTTTTGCTCATGCGCCTCGCGTGTATCAGCTCGGATGTCATCTGCAGGGCTATGGACCTTTCGTCGGAGAGCTCTTCGCCCTCGATGGCCCCGTAGTATGCGCGGAGCATGATGGCATACGGCAGGCGCCTTGACGTGAATATGCCGCTGTCCTCGGATGACTTGGCGGATTCCACGAACCTGTCCAGGTCCTCGAGCGCCTGCTCCCTGTCGCCTCCGATGGACAGGAACAGCATCGCCCTGCGGAACAGGGCGATGTTGCGGACCGCGGGAGGGGCTTCGTCGCATTGGCAATCGGCGAACGGGCCCGTGACGCACTTCAGCGCCCTGTCCGCCGCCGCAAACATGCCCATGCCGTACATGCCGCACACGACCCCCTCCATCAGGAAGCACAATGCCCACCAGTATGCGGATTCCAGGGAATCCGCGCATTCCTCCGCCTCCGAAGCCGCGTCCTCCAGGACGGAAGCCGCCCAGAGGAGGGCATCTCCGTCGTCCAGGTTGTAGGCGACGAACGAGATGAGCGCCGCGGCCCTGCATCTGTCGGCAAGATCCGGCATAGGGTCGGAATCGACCATCCCCATGGCCTTCCGCATCTCGGCGGCCGGATCCACGTCCGGCCTGCCCAGATACACAACGGTCATCATGGCCATCGCCCCCCGGGCGCCTTTGAAGCCCGTGAAATCCGGAGAAGCATCTCTGCCGTTCATCATCGCCAGCAGCACGAGCGCCTCGCGGCAGAGCACTTCTGTCTCCCCGTACCTCGGATCGTCCCTGTTCAGGCGCCTCATGCATTCGGCTATGGCATCGGAGTTGTCCTTGAGGTAATCGTACCTGCCGTAGAGCAGCCCGAGCTCCGCCTGGTACCTGGCCTCTTCGAACGGGCCGCGGGCATCGTCCTTGCGGAGGAGCATGTCGTATATCGCAAGCTGCTGGTCCTGGGGCCTTACCGAGCCTTCCTCGTGATAGCCTATCCTGAAGCCGTCGTTGCGGACGTTGAGGACTGTCTCCGCCCTGCATTTCGGGCATACTATCGTCGCGGGGAACCTCTCTATGTTCCTGATCATGCTGGGAGGAAGGTCGAAGTTCGGCCTCCCGTCGCACTCCGCGCCGCATGCCGGGCACCTGAAACGCCGCTTCTCGATGGCCGCAGGCTCCAGCATGCTGAACGTGTAGCTCAGCGTCTGGCGCAGAGGGTCGCCGTCGCGCGCCGCCTGCAACAGGCGCCGGATGAAAGGGAGCGCCAGCTTGCCTTCGGCAAGGCGCCTGTTGACCTCGTCCATGTCGTAAGGTGGCACGGTCCCGAGCCAGGCTTCAGCCTGGCCGCGGTACGGGTCGGACGGATCGCCTGCGGCCTTGCGGACACGGTTGAAATCGTAGGCTCCCGCGAACAGCTGGCTCGGGCGCTCGCCCTTCCAGGCCAGGACCTTCGGCCCTTCCTCGTCCGTCTCCCCCTTGAACTCCAGGTCGATGGACCATCCCAAGTACATGTCGTACTGGAGGAACGCGCCCGTCCCGGCGAGGTCCTCTACGAGGATGCTTTCCTCCTGCTCCGGCGGGACGATCTCGAAGCCTCCGTCCCCGTCATCTCTCATGAAAGCATGGGCGCGCCCTCCGGGCCAGCCGAACGCCGTGATGAACACCAATGCGGCCTCGGACAGGTCCGTGCACGGATCCAGGGCCACGGTGCGGGTGACCGCGGGCTCGGAGCCGCGGATCGAGAGCTTGATTTTGAATGCCATCGGCCCTGCAAATAGCTGCGCATATGAAGACCTGACGGACGGCCGGAGATCCGCATGCCCCCCGGAGAGTTTAGGCAACCGACTTATACCTGTAGTCCGAGTCCTTGTGCAGGCGGCTTCCGGGGCAACCATCACCTACCTATGTCCGGGAGCCGCCTTCCTCGCCGAAGAGGAGGTCGATACATTGGACATGAATGAACTAACACCCCACAAGGAAGAGATAAAAAGGGTGCTCGGAGACAAGATCGACGACGAACAGCTCGACATCGAGCTGAACAAGTACCTCAACGACTACCATGTCGGCATAGACGCCGCCAAGCGCGGGATCATCAGGAAGTACGGAGGCTCCGATGTCTCGTCCTTCGCCACGTCCACCTCGGTCGTCAAGAAGATCGACGACCTGGGAGGGAACGAGCAGAACGTGGACGTCTTAGCCAAGGTCGTCTATGTCGAGACGAAGAACATCACCGTGAAGGGCCTGAGCAAGACCATCGTCTCCGGGATCATCGGCGACGAGACGGGCACCGTGCCCTTCACCATCTGGGAGCCCGGCACGGTCACCCTCGCCAAGGGCTCCGCGTACTACTTCAGGAACTGCTACTGCAAGCTCTGGAACGACAAGGTCCAGGTGAACATCGGGAACCGCGGGAGGGTCGAGCCCGCCCCGGACGCGGACCTGCAGGTCCCCGAGCGCAGCGCGACCACGATGGCCGCCCAGGAATGCAAGGTCGGAGACATCCGCGAGGGCATGGGCAACGTCACCGTCACCGGGAAGATCGTGTCGGTGGAGGCAAGGAACATCACCGTGAAGGGGGAGAACAAGACCGTCTTCTCCGGGATAATGGCCGACGACACCGGCAAGATCCAGTTCTCCGCCTGGAACGACTTCTCCCTCAAAGAGGGGGAGACGGTCTGCGCCAAGAACGCCTACATCCGCGCATGGAAGGGCATACCCCAGCTCAACATGGGGGACAGGTGCGAGGTCGACAGGGTCGCCGCCGATTTCGACGCGGTGGAGTCTGGCCCCTCCCTCAGGACCGTCGCGGACATCGTGAAGGTCGGAGGAGGCCTGGACATCACCGTCCAGGGGCTCATCGTGGACGTGAAGACGGGGAGCGGGCTGATCAAGAGATGCCCCCAGTGCAACCGCGCCACCCTCAACGGCGTGTGCACGGCGCACGGCCAGGTGGACGGGGTCCCCGACCTGAGGCTCAAAGTGGTCGTCGACGACGGCACCGGGGCCATCGGGGCGATCCTCGGAAGGTCGGACACTGAGAAGATCACGGGCGTGTCCATGAAGGCCGCCGAAGGGCTCGCCGCAGCGAAAGGAGAAGGAGTGGTCGCCAGGGAGCTGGCCGCCAAGGCCCTCATGCGCAGGGTGTCCATCTCCGGCAACGTCATGAGCGACGACTACGGACCGAGCATGATCGTGAAGGCCACGGAGCAGATCGCCGTGGACGTGGAGGCGGAAGCCGAGAAGCTCCTCGCCGAAGTGGAGGAAGCGATATGAACGCGAGGGAGACGGCATGGAGGGTGTTCGCCAGCGAGCTGAACAGCTCCACGCTGGAGATAAAGGCCCAGGAGGAGAAGATGCCGTCCTACGTGGTGTCGCCCCTGGGAGCGAAGATCAACAGGGTCCTGATCGCAGGGGTCATGACCGAGAAGGAGAACATCGGGTCCCCGGACGACCCCATGTGGAAGGCCAGGATCCAGGACGTCAGCGGGAACTACTTCGTCAGCGTCGGGAGGTACCAGCCGGAGGCCTCCGCGGCCATGGCAGACCTCGAGGCGCCGGCGTTCGTCGCCGCAGTGGGAAGGGTCAAGGCCTACACCCCCGAGAACGGCGACAGGACGTACATCTCCGTCAGGCCGGAGCATATCATAAAGATAGACGAGGCCACCCGCAAGGACTGGCTCCTGGAAACGGCCAAGTCCACGTGGTTCAGGCTCAAGATGGCCAAGATCGCCCTGGGCATGCCCGACGCGAAGGTCCCGGACCTCATCGCGCAGGGGATGACCGACGCTCAGGCCGAGAGCCTCCTGTACGCGCTGGACAACTACGGCCAGATGCCGGACAGCGCCATGTACCTCAAGACCATTCAGAACGCCCTGAGGACGCTGCTCCCCGAGAAGGACGTGGACTTCGGGTTCCCTGGCGGCATGACCGACGAGCCCGACGAGATCGACATGGACTCCCCGGGCAGCCGGGGAGGCGACGACCACACCCACGGGCAGCTGGAGGACATCATCCTGAACATGCTGGAGGAGCTGGACACCGACGGGAAAGGCGCGCCCAGAGACGAGCTCGAAAGGAGAGCAGAAGCCGAGGGCATCAGCAGCATAGAGCTCGAGGAGATCTCCAACATCCTGATGGACAAGGGGCTCGTCTACGAGCCCAACCTCAGATACCTCAAGCGCATCTGAGGAGAACCGCTTTGAATTTTTAATGGCGGGGCATCGCCCCGCCTGTTTGGATCATTCCGTTCCGATGCCGGCGGCAGGCTCCTTCTCGGCGTCGAAGAGGGGCTTGCTGGTGAGGATCAGCCAGAAGGCGATCATTCCCATGAACAGGGCCAGGAACCCGAGGACTCCGGTGAACATCGAAACGATGCACAGGAACACGGCGACCCAGTAGGCGCGGCGCTTGTAGCTGAGAGCCGCGGCGGCGATGCCGATGACGCTCGAGATGATGCAGGTGTAGCCGGACCACTTGACGAGGAGGTCCATCTCGTCATGGGTGTACCCGAAATGCTCCTGGTAGGTGGGGAACAGCGCATCGGAGATGGCGGACATGTCCACCAGGACGTACAGCCCCAGGATGAGCAGGGGTATGGAATAAATCAGGATCATTGCAACGGCGATGTTGAGCCTCGTGGACAGCGCGCCCATGATCGCCTCTTCCTCGGCCTTGTCCTCCTCTGGAGTCCTGCCGGGGATCTTCATGCCGCACTCGGGGCAGTACCTGTCGACCTCCGACAGGTTGTGGCCGCACCTCGTGCAGAATGCATTGATGTCGCTCATGATGGCATAACCGCATCTCCAGTTTAAGGATATGCGGTCTTAGCCGCGGAACACAGCAGACGCGTATCCCACGACGGACCCGGGATCCATGCCCAGAGAGTCGAAGGAATCCATGTGGAAGATGCCTTCCGCGCGTGCGCCTTCGCAGAGCATCATGGCCGCCGCAACGGGCCCGTAGCCGCACATGGACACCCTGTTGCGGAGGACCGCCGAATGCATCCCCTCCGCGTCCATGGCGGCCACCTTCTCGAGCACCATGCCGTCCAGCCTTGCGGCGTCGCCCTTCGGGATGTAATGGGACATATCCGACGACGCGACCACGACGACGTCCTTGCCCTCGCATGCGTCCTTCAGGAGGCTTGCGAGCCTGCGCGCGGAACCGAGGGACTGGTCGCCCATCATGACAGGGACTATCCTGGACGAGGGGTCGATCCATTGGATGAAGGGCAGCTCCACCTCGATGGAATGCTCGTACGCGTGCGCCTCGGGAACGTCGGGGATATGCTTTGACAAGGCCTCGCAGATCTCCCTGTCCGTCCTGCACGCGCCGAACGGGGTCAGGAAGTCCTCCGACGAGAGCACGTTGCGTCCGAACGACGTCCCGTGATGGTCGGGGCCTATCACCACATACGTCTCCGGGGCCCCGTCCTCCGCAACCGCCTTGAAGGCATGCGCGGCGGCCATGCCCGAGCATATGTACCCTGCGTGCGGGACCATGATTCCGCGGATGCTCCTGGAACCCCCGCGGCCCGACGGCATGCCGGGGCCCAGGGGATGGGCGAAGCACTCCCCTATGGCGGCATCCAGCCTGCCGGCGCCGGACGGATAGAAGCGGCCTGCCACTGCGGGAGATCTCATGTCAGAAGGATGGAAGTGGTTTGGTAAGAGGTTTTCTGAACTGTCATCAGACCAGCTTGGCCTCGAAGTCCTCGATCTCCATGTTGAAGTCGGCGGGGTCCTTGAGGTCTCCCCTCTCGAACAGGACCTGCCTGGACAGGAGCCAGTAGATGCAGGCCAGGGCGCGCCTTCCCTTGTTGTTGGTGG
>CAVHMZ010000082.1:0-9883 GCA_963637225.1 Segatella hominis | reverse complement strand
TCTCTATCTCCGATATCAGCGTCCCGTTCCTGTATGCGGCGGCGACGGCGTCCGCGGCCTTCATGTCGGTGTCGTAGAAGCTCTTCTCCAGGTTCCTCTCGAACCTGCCGTTGCCCTTCCTCATGCTCTCCATGCGGGCGGAGGGCCCGAAGGGCTGGACCTCGTCGTCAAGGACGAGCCTGCCTTTCGGCTTCTGCGAGAACCTGGTCTCCAGGTCCACAGGCCTCTCCGACAGCGCCAGCTCCTGCACGTCGTCCACGATCCTCCCCGACTTGGCGAAGTCGGTGGCATCTATCCTGTACTTCCCGCGGACAAGCGCGAACCTGAAGTCCACGATGTCCTGGATGCTCTTGCCCATCCACATCTCGGGGCGGTCCATGACCGTCGTGTCCCCGTACTCCGGCGGGAGGAGGGGGCCGATGTCCACCTTGGGATATCCGTAGCGGCCGACGAAGACCGACGGGGGCGACGAGCCTCCGATGTCCTTCGTGTCTATCAGAGGCCGGGTCTTCTGCTGAGAGTAGAACTTCATCATCAGAGGGCATCTGTCCTTTCCGCACAGGCGGTGCGCGCCTTTGCATATGACGCAGAGCCCGTTCTTCACGACAGGGCCGTCGGCGGAGATGTCGAACGGAGATGAAGGAAAGGACATCGGGCCACGCACCGGATCGCAAGGTTGAAGCAGAAGTCAGACGGGGTTAACCGTTGCAAGGGGCTGACTTCCGCTTTAACTTAGGTAGGCAAGCTCTGATAATAAACGTTTTCGCATTCCCGAATCCGGGGCAGGATTGAGCATGTTCAATGATGTCCGAATGCCGACACAGTATCTATAATCCGACATTACAGGTCAGATCCTGACCTCTTTCGGGACCAGCTCCGAGCCGAATAGCTTCTTGAAATCCCCGCGGAGCTTGTCCATGCTCCAAAGCTCCATGCTCAGATCCTGATCCGAGTCCAGCTCCAGGACCGCGGCTCCGGACAGCAGGCGGATGTGCATCGCCTTCACTGCCCCGTTCCTGTGCCTATCGGCCACGTCGGACATCCTGAGGAACATGGCGCAGCGGCGGATGGAGAGAGCATCCTCCGGCGGGATGCCCGCCAGGACAGGGTCCTTGGCGCCGGGGAACTTCTTGTGATGGAACCTCACCATCAGCCCCATGGCATGGATCTCGTCTATGCTGAACCCCACCAGATCCGCGTTCTCGATGATCATCTGCGAAAGGTAGTTGTGGTCGGTGTAGCTGATCAGCTCGCCGATGTCGTGCAGGAGCGAGGCGCAGGCAAGAAGGCTCCGGAGGCCGCCGCCCATCGAGTGCATCCCGAGGCCCTCGGCCTGGTCGAACAGCGAGAGGGCTCCGGCCCTGACGCTCTCCGCATGGGCCTCGTCATAGCCGCACCTGTGGGCGAGCGCCCTGACCGATGCTTCCCTGGCATCGAACGCCCGGTAGCCGTTGGACAGCATGTGGTCCAGCTGCATCCCCTGCTTCAGGCCGCTGGCGCTTATGTCGATCCGGTCGATGCCGAACTGCGACATCAGCTCCTCGGCGACGGCTCCGCCGCCGATGATTATGTCCGCCCTGTTCTTCCCCAGGCCGGGAACGGATCTGCGCGATTCGGCATCCATGGACCTCAGCATAGCCATGGCGTCCTCGAGCTCGGGGCGCAGGAAATACGAAGCGTCCCTGTCGGCCCTGCGGGCAGCGCAGATCTCGGCCAGGGCTATCATCGTCCCCGATGACCCGATGGCCTTCCTGAACCCTATCGAGCGGACCTTGTTGACGGCATGATATGAAGAAAGGTCCACCCTCCTGAGCATATAGTCGTAATCAGAGTCGGAGACCGCCTTGGTGCAGTCGATGCCCAGGCCGTAGGCGTACCTGACGGCGCCCATGGACAGGCTGTCCAGGAAGATGTCCTCGCCCTTCTCGCGGATGGCCAGCTCGGTGCTTCCGCCGCCTATGTCGATGACTATGGACCTCTCCTCCGGGCCCTTCACGCCGAAGACCCCCAGCGAGATGAGCCTGGCCTCCTCGGTGCCGGGGATGACCTTCACCTCCAGGCCGGGATCCGCCGCGATGGCCTTGAGGAGCTCGTCCCTGTTAGACGCCTCCCTGGCGGCGCATGTCGCATAGGCGACGACCTTGCCCGCCCCCAGGCTCCTGGAGATCTGGGCGAACCTCGATATCACCAGGGCGCTCTTCCGGATGGTCTCCTCCGAGATCCTCCCTGTGCTGTACAGGCTCTGCCCCAGGCGGACCGACTCCTTGTCCTGGAATATGGCGGTGCCCGATGAATCCCGGTAAAACCTGACCACGAGCAGATGGATGGAGTTGGTCCCCACGTCGATGAACCCTACTGTCTCGGAGTCGCTCGGAGCCATGCCATATGCCCCTGTGGTCGATCATCCACTTCTGAGACCTGACCTTCTTCTCCCCGGGAGCCCTCCGGACCGGCTCGTAAGACCCGTCCGGCCGGAGGGCCCTGGCCTTCACGTTGTCGGCCAGATGGATCCTGAGGATCTTGTCGCGGATGAGCGCCAGCATCTCCTTGTCCAGGACCGGGAACAGGATCTCCACCCTGGCCAGGAGGTTCCTGGGCATCATGTCCGAAGACCCCATGTACATCTCCGGGTCCCCGCCGTTCTCGAAGTAGTATATCCTGGAGTGCTCCAGGAACCTGTCGACGATGCTGGTGACCCTGATGTTCTCCGACACTCCGGGGATTCCGGGGCGGAGGCAGCAGAGGCCGCGGATGTTCAGGTCTATCCTGACCCCGGCCATGGATGCCTTGTACAGGGTGGCGATGATGTCCGAATCGATGAGGCCGTTGGCCTTCATGGCGATGTATCCGCCGCCCGTCCTCTTGTGGACCTCGATCTCCCTCTCGATCTTGGCGATGAGCGAGCTCTTCAGCGTCAGCGGCGCGACGAGGAGGCGCTTGTACATCCTGGGCCCGAAGAAGCCTGTCAGGGCGTTGAACAGCTCTCCCACGTCCTCCCCGATCTCCGGGTTCACCGTGAGGAACGAGATGTCCGCGTACTGCTTCGCCGACGAAGTGTTGTAGTTCCCGGAGCTCATATGGGTGTACCTGACCAGATGGTCGCCTTCGAGGCGGACCACCTGCAGCAGCTTGGAGTGGACCTTCAGGTCTACCGGCCCGTAGACCACGTGGACGCCGATCTTCTCCAGCTCCCTGGCCCAGAGGATGTTGTTGCTCTCGTCGAACTTGGCGCGGAGCTCCATCAGGACGGACACGGTCTTCCCGTTCTCCCTGGCATGCTTCAGCGCGCGCATCATGGTCGGGTCCTTGCCTATCCTGTACAGGCATATCTTTATGCTCTGGACATGGGGGTCCTCGGCGGCGGCCGAGATGAAGCGGACGATGGTGGAGAAGCTCTCGTAGGGATGGTAGAGGATCCAGTCCCGGGACTTGATGGCCTCGAATATGTCCATGCCCTCGGCGAGCTCCGGCGGAACGTAGGGCTCGAAGGGCTTGTCCTTGAGCTTCGGATAGTCCAGCCCGACGATCTGCCACAGGTCGACCAGCATTATCGCGTCGGTGCGGTGCACCTGGGCGGGCATGAGGTTGAGATTCTTGGAGAACAGCCTGACCATCTCGGTGGGCATGGTGGACTCCACCACCATCCTGACCGGGAACCCTATGTCCCTGTCTTCCAGGGACTCCTCCACGGCGGCCATGAAATCGCAGGCCTCGTCGATCGTGACCTTCACATCGGCGTTGCGGGTGACCCTGAAAACGTATGCCCCCTCGACGTCGAGCGTCGGGAACAGGGCGGAGATGTGCGTCTCGATGATGTCCTCGAGCATGACCATGACGAGCCCCTTGCTCGCGGGCACCTGGACGAACCTCGGGAGGGTCCCCACGGGGACCTTGACCCTGGCGTACAGCTTGTCTCCGGCCGCGTTGACCAGCTTCGCGGCGATGTTCAGCGAGTTGTTGGATATGAACGGGAAGGGATGCGACACGTCCAGGGCGAGCGGCGTGAGGAGGGCGTGGACCCTCTCGTGGTAGAACCTCGAGACCCAGGCCTGCTGGTCCGGGTTCAGATCCTCCACCTTGCGCACGGATATCCCCTTGGCATCCAGCTCCGTCCGGAGGGCGTTCCAGCAGTCGGAGTACTCGCCCACCAGGTCCTGCACGAGCTTGGAGACTTTGTCCAGGAGGACGGGGAACGCCACTCCCGAGTAGTCCGGGCCGGGAATGGGCGTGCGGGAGACGATCCCGGGGACGCGTATCATGAAGAACTCGTCCATGTTCCCGAAGCATATCGCCAGGAACTTCACGCGCTCCAGCAGCGGGTTGGTCTCGTCCTCCGCCTCGGCGAGGCAGCGGCGGTTGAACTCCAGCCAGGACAGCTCCCTGTTGATGTAGTACTTCTCGTCGTACAGGTCTGGCCGGCCTCCGGACGGAGCGGGCATCACTCCACCTCGGGCTTCCTGACCCTGACCGATTCCCTGTGCGCGTAGAGCCCCTCGGCCGCGGCCAGGGTTTCGATGGTGCCCGCGATGTTGGCCAGGCCCTCTCTGGTGAGGTACTGGACGGTGGAGGTCTTCATGAAGTGGGCCACGTTGAGCCCGGAGCAGGTCATGGCGTGGCCCGCTGTCGGAAGGACGTGGTTGGTCCCGGACGCGTAGTCGCCGGCGGCGACCGGCGTGTACGGGCCGATGAATATCGATCCTCCGTTCCTGACCTTGCTGAGCGCGTCCAGCGGGTCCCTGACCTGGATGGACAGGTGCTCGGGGGCGATGCCGTTCATGACCTCGATGGCCAGGTCCAGGTCCTCGGCGACGATGTAGCCGGAGTTGTCCATGGCCTTCGTTATGATCTCCCTGCGGGGAGCATCGGCGATCATCTTCTCCATGATCGCCCAGACCCTGTCGGGCAGGGAGGGGTCGCAGGTGACCAGCAGGCTTGCCGACGAAGGGTCGTGCTCCGCCTGGGCGACCAGGTCGGACGCGACGTACTCGGGCACGGCGCTGTCGTCCGCCAGCACACCGATCTCGGAGGGGCCGGCAGGGAAGTCGATGTCGACCTTGTTCCTGAGCATCATCTTGGCCCCGGTGACGTACACGTTCCCGGGCCCGACGATCTTCTGCACGGGCTCGATGCTCTCGGTCCCGAGGGCCATGGCGGCGATGGCCTGGGCCCCTCCGGACTTGTAGATCTCGTCGGCGCCGGCGATGTCCGCGGCGACGAGGGTGAGCGGGCTGATGGGAGCGGGGGTGCACATGACGACCTCATCGACTCCCGCGACCCTTGCGGGGACTATCGTCATGAGGACCGTGCTGGGATAGGACGCCCTGCCTCCGGGGATGTAGCATCCGACCCTCTCGAGAGGGGTGGACTTGACGCCGAGGGTGATGCCGGGCTCCACCTCCCTCAGCCAGAGGCCTGCCGGCTTCTGCATCTCGTGGAAGCGCTGGATGTTGTAGCAGGCGTTCTCGAGCTCCTCCTCGACCTCGGGAGAGACCTGGCCGTACGCGGCCTCGATCTCCTCTCTCGTGACGGCTATGGAGCCGAGGTCCGCGTGGTCGAACTTCTTCGCAAGCTCCCTCAGGGCCCTGTCTCCGTTCTGGCGGACGTTCTCGACGATCTCTCTCACAGTGTCCTCGACCTGACCGACTTTGGACTCGCGGTTCTCTTTCCAGAAGTCTTCGTTGACCTGTTTCCACATATTCTCCCGTATCGATTCTGGACCGATATATAGTATTTCTCGGGGCCCGGGCGCACGCGGATGGGAAGCGTTCCAGACGCTCCATCCGTGCCGAGAAGAGGCAGAGCCCGAGCGCACAGATGATAGACAAGGATTTTATTACCGACAACCGATAGAAGGCGCGGAAATGAAGGTCATAATAGTCGGAGCAGGGGAGATAGGCAGCGTTTCCGCGGAGACCGTGTCCAAGATACACGACGTGCTCGTCATAGACAGGGACGAGAACGTCTCCAACGCCCTCAAGAACCGCCTGAACATATCGACGCTCAAGGGCGACGGCACGAACCCGAAGGTCCTGGAGTACGCGATATCCGCACACAGCGCCGACATGATCATCTCCACCCTCCGCGACGACTCCGCGAACCTGTTCGTGTGCATGATGGCCAAGCGCATCAAGCCGGCCATCAGGACGGTGTCCTCCATAACGGACCCGGACTACAGGATCGCCACCACGTCCGAGGGCGCGCCCGGAGTGGACACCATCATCTCCCCCGAGCTCCTCGCCGCCGAGAAGATGTTCCGCCTGTGCGTGCTGGAGAACGCCATCGACTACGAGTCCGTTCCCGACTACGGCATATCCGTCGCGATGTTCGGCGTGGATGCCGGCCACGACATCGTCGGGAAGATATGCATGATGCTCTCCCTCCCCGAAGGCTGCGCCATATTCGCCCTGTACAGGGACGGCGCGCTGTACACCTACCCGGAGGCCATGGAGATCCACGCCGGCGACCATCTGTACGTCTTCGGCACGGAGGCTTCGCTGAAGCAGTTCAACGACCTCATGGGCGTGGCGGTCCAGGCCCGCAGCTTCGTGGTGCTCGGGGGCTCCATCGTCGGGCGCAACGTCACCAAGATGCTCGTGGCAGACAAGCGCAACGTGAAGGTCATCGACCATGACGAGTACGTCTGCAGGGACATGGCCCGGAGCATACCCGGCGCGTCGGTCATCTGCTCGGATTTCATCGATCCCGGAGTGCAGGCCGGCGAGGACGTGTTCTGGACCGATGCCATCGTGGCCACTTCGCACAACGACCAGACCAACCTCCTGATGTGCATGACCGCCCAGAAGCACGGGACGAGGAAGGTCATCGCGCGCTATTTCACCAAAGAATACGAGGACGTCTTCGACTACACGGGCATCGAGACGATAATCGGCTACTACAGCATCGTGTCCAACGAGATCTCCAGATGCATCAACGGCAAGAGCCCGATGATCATGAAGTCCCGGAGCAAGAACGAGCTGTTCTTCTCCTGCCGCATCGGGGGCGAGTCCCCTCTGGCGGGCCGGTTCCTCGGCGACGTCCACCTCCCGGACGGGTCCAGGATAATCGCCGTTCGCCGCGGAGACGGGTTCGTGAAGCTGTCTCTGCGCACCAGGCTGGAGCAGGGCGACCAGGCCATCGTTTTCTCGTCGTTCGACTGCCTGTACGAGCTGCCGAGGCTCCTGGGCAAGGGCAGCATGCCGGAGGTATGATTTGGCGCCGCAGATCTGGAAAGGGCCCCGCTGGGAGAGCACCACGCTCAGGATCCTGGGGATGATTGAGTTCGTCTTCGGGCTCCTCCTCATCGTGCCCGGCATAGCGGCCGTCGCCCTCGGCGAAGACCCTTCCAAGTTCCTGTGGCCGGTCGTCCCGCTGGTCGTGCTCGGCTCCGGCCAGTACATATTCTTCGCCGAATCCCGCCATTTCCGCACCGTGAACGGCCTGCTGCTCATCGGGCTGGTCTGGCTGGCCATGTTCCTCATATCCATGGTCCCCTACCTGTTCTCGGGGATGGGGCCGATCGACTCCCTCCTCGAGTCCGTGAGCGGGATCACCACCTCCGGCATGTCCGTCATGGACAACATTTCGTCCCACGACGCCAGCCTCCTCATCTGGAGGGCCCTCACCATGTGGGCGGGAGGTATCATGGTCGTCTTGGTGTTCATGTATATGCTGCCCATGTTCGGCATCGGGCGCAGCGTGTTCTACAACGAGCTTTCCGGCTCGGGGTCCTCGGACTATTCCGTCAGGATGCAGAACGCAGCCAAGTCGTTCATCTTCTCCTACGGCGCCCTGAGCCTCATCAACTTCGTCCTGCTGGTCGCCTGCGGGCTCGACCCCCTCCAGGGGTTCTGCCTGATGTGCTCGACCATTTCCACCGGCGGGATGATGACCACGGACGACAGCCTGGTGTCAATGTCCGCCGCGGTGCAGATCGTCACGATAGTGTTCATGTTCATGGGAGGGACCAACTTCTATCTCCACTACAGGGCCCTGTACAAGAGGGAAAAGGGGGTCTACCGCAGGAACTCCGAGTTCCGGACCATGGCCCTGTGGTTCATTTCGATCTCCGTCATCATCTACGTCCTGGTCTCGTTCGCCGGGCACCAGTTCGAGACCATGAGCCTCGAGGACCATCTGAGGACCTTCAAGAACGCCCTCTTCACCACCGTTTCCCTGGGAACCACGACCGGCCTGTACGTGGAGGATTTCACCTGCTACCCGTTCCAGTGCGTGGCGCTGCTGATGATGGTCGCGATGATCGGAGCATCCTCGGGATCCACCAGCGGAGGCATCAAGTTCGGGAGGATCAGGATCATCTACGAGTTCATGAAGAACGGGTTCGGGAAGATCGTCCATCCCCATGCCGTCTACGACGTCAAGATAGACGGGAAGAGCATAGACGATGGCACGGTGATGTCCGCTCTGACGATCTTCATGATGTTCGTTATAACCCTGGGCATCAGCTCTGTCGTGTTCATGATCATCGGATACAACATGGTGGATTCCTTCGGGCTCGCCATCTCGAGCGTGGCCAACGGAGGGATGGGCTTCGGCAACTTCGGCCCCACCGGCAACTTCGCCGGCCTGAGCGATGCCACCAAGGTCATCCTGACCGTCCTGATGTGGGTCGGCCGTCTCGAGATCATGACGGCCCTGGTGCTCTTCAGCCCGGGATTCTGGAAGGAGCTGCTGTCGGAGCGCAGGTTCGGGAAGAGCATGCGCTCTAAGAAATGGGCCCGCAGGCACCGTCAGTGACCTTCGCAGTAGCGGAGGATGTTCAGGGCGGCCCTGTCGCCCGGCGACTTCTCGTTTATCGCGCCGGCGACGATGCGGGCCTTCTCGTACTCCCCCTTCTGCGCCAGGCATATCCCGAGGGTCTCCATGGCATCCAGATGGCCGCTGTCGATGTTCAGGGCCCTTGTGGCGAACCCCGCGGCGGATTTCATGTTGCCTGTGACGCGCAGGACATAGGCGGCGACGGCGTTGGAGTCGGCGCTCTTGTCCCTGAGCCCGGAACGGACGTACCTGGTGGCATCCTTCACGCGGCCGCCCAGGATGAGGGCGGAAACGTAGGCTTTGCGAACCTGGTAGTTCATGGGATATTCGGACAGGAGCTGCCCGGCTATGGATATCGCTTCGGAATGCCGTCCGAGTGCGCTGTTGATCTCGCAGAGGTTCACCCTGTCGAAGGGCAGGATGTCGGAGATCCTCGAAGACGCATCCAGCGCGAGCTCGTGCTCGTCCAGGTCCATGAGGCACAGGATCCTGAGACGGAGGGCCTTGTCGTCCTCGTCCGGAGAATCGAGCACCGAGATCGCGCTCGATGGAAAGCCGAGGTTGCGGAGGGCACCGGCGATCTGCATGCGGGAATCCCCGTCTTCGGGAAGATCGCCGAGCAGAAGGCCGAGGATCCTCTTGGAAGCGTCGGGATTATCCACGACCTTCAGGAGCGAGAGGCACTTGATGCGAACCATCGGGTCCCTGTCCCGCTCTGCGATCTCCAGCGTTGCCGGGGCGACCAGCGCGGTCTTCCCCTCGGAAAGGTTCCTCATGACATCGGCGAAAGCCTGCTCAGTGTCCATTGTGAAGGTGATTCGGTCGTTTCTGATAAAGGTTGTCCGCTCCCGAGGGGATCGGTCTTGCGAATCCGGTCTGCTCAGAGGCTCACGGGATTGGCAATGGCCATGAGAATTGGGAGTTCGGGACCCCGGCTCTCGCCGAGGCCCCCGGGTTTTCTGTTCAGGTTTCCGGTACGAGGATCCTTTCCGTTTCCGGGCCGGGTCAGATGTCGTCTTGCCCGATGGCCGGGATCCCCGTTGGGGTGATGTTCGCTCACGACCTCATGAGCCTGAGGGCGACCATGATGGCCATGACGGCGATCAGG
>CAVHMZ010000081.1:0-2285 GCA_963637225.1 Segatella hominis | reverse complement strand
ACATTCAGATTCTGACGCATCTTCATTCGTGCGTTTCTACCCTGAATCCTGAAGACTCCAAATAATTAGAGAGTTTCAAATCCGGGCGGCATGATCTACATGACAAAATGCGGATTGTGAATCGTTGTTGTTAGTATGGAATGCCTCAGCCATATGTGGCAGAGTGGCTTCGCTTCCAGAACATACGGCCAGAGGGAGATCTATCGAGATTCCGATAACGTAAACCATAGCTCTATCTTGAGAATCCAGATGTTCCGAGCCTACCTGTATATGCAAATCCATATAGTGACTATATGGAAATCCTTATACTTGTTCAGGACAATCATGTCTCATGACCCTCACGCCCGCAGGATATCGGAACAGACTGATCGAGCCTAGGCTCAAACAGATGATGAGGGTCTTCGGTGCAGTCAGCATCGAGGGCCCGAAGTGGTCGGGAAAGACCTGGTGCGCGCGCAGCATCTGCAACAGCGAGACGAGGGTCACAGGCTCCAACGGCGCCGTCAGGAACATAGACCTGATCCGTTCGAACCCCTCATCGGCGCTGAAGGGAGAGCAGCCGCATCTCATCGACGAGTGGCAGGAATGGCCATCTTTATGGGATGAGGTGAGGAACTACATCGACGACAAAGGATCGAAAGGATCGTTCGTGCTGACAGACTCTTCCGTTCCGAAAAGGGACGGATATATCCACAGCGGGACCGGGCGCATAGGCAAGATCATGATGGACACCATGACGCTCTACGAGACCGGCGATTCGGATGGATCGGTCTCGATGAGATCTGTTCTGGAGGGAGATCTTGAGACGGTGCCGTGCGGCGATGTCGCTCTGGAAAGGCTGGCAGATCTCATCATCAGAGGAGGATGGCCTTCGTCGATAGAATCGGATCCTGCAGATTACGGCATCGTACCGCAGTCCTACATCGAAGAGGCCGTCGAGAGCGCGTGCTCTTTGGATGGAAGGAAGCTCAACAAGACCAAGATGGCGATGATGCTCAGAGCCCTTGCCAGGAACGAGACCACGATGGCGGCCAACTCCCGTATCGCCAACGACATGAAGGAGCATGAGGGCGAGACGATAACCATGGTGACCTACAGCGACTACCATGACTGCCTGGACAGGATCCATCTTATCGATGACACCCCGTGCTTCAGGCCGAATGTCCGCTCGGACTGGAGGATCGGCAAGACTCCGAAAAGGCACCTGGCGGATGTGTCGCTTTCTGCCGCGGCGCTCGGGCTCGACAGGAACAGGCTGATGTCCGACCTCAGCACATTCGGGCTCCTTTTCGAAGCCCTGTGCGAGCACGACCTCAGGATCTATGCGGAGAGCATGGGGTGCAAGCTGTTCCACTACAGGGACGGGCGCGGAAGGGAGATCGATGCCGTGATAGAATCGCCGGACGGCTCCTGGTCGGCGATAGAAGTCAGGCTCGGGTTCGGGCAGGTGGATGCGGCCGCCGAGTCCCTGCTGAAGATGAAGAGGCTGTTCGAGGAAGAGGGCAGCCCGCCGAAGAGCCTCATAGTGGTCTGCGGGATGACCGCTTTCGCTTACACCAGGCCGGACGGCGTGATGGTCGTCCCGATAACATCCCTCGGCCCATGACCCTGCCGGCCTCGGCAGGATCTTGCATCCGACAGGTATCTTGCCCCTGCCCCCGGAAGGGCAGGGGAATAGGTTTTCGGAAAGCCTTCACTGGGTCCCGTCGCCCAGCTTGTGGACGCGGTCCAGCGCCTTCATCTCCTCGAGGTCGTCGTATCTGAACCTCTCGAGGTTCTTGCTGAAGGTCTTGTCCGCGGGCATGACCTTCTTCATGATCTGCATGAGAGCGCTTCCCATGGACATAAGCCCTTTGTTCATGTCCACTCCGAACCTGGTCATTCCGCAGACCACGTGGCCGGGGCTGACGACATCGCGGGGGTCCAGGACGGTCTTGATCTCCCTTGCCATCCCTGCAGTGGCGGAGTTGTGGATGACGTCCATGTTCCATGCGAAGAACACTCCGAACCCGGTGGTCCTTCCGCCGAAGTTGGCGGCCTTGTCTCCGAGGTAGAAGTTGAACCCGAAGGACAGCATCCCGGTCAGGAGCTCGTCGTCCTTGAAATAGTAGGGCATGAACAGGGCGGTGTTCCTGTCGACCAGGACTCCGATGACTCCTCCGGCCTCCATCTTCATGTCGTCGAATCCGGCGTAGCATACGTCGGTGAAGTCCCCCCATGCCCTGGTGGGCACGATTACCTCTCCGGGGATCTCCCCGACACCGACCCTCCTGGCCCTGAACTCG
>CAVHMZ010000080.1:0-3016 GCA_963637225.1 Segatella hominis | reverse complement strand
ACATCTCCCTGACAAAGTTTTAAGAACTTAAGTGCACATCGGTACAGAAGACGGGGAAGCTTGACCGCTCCTCCCTCGGAACACTTGAAAAAGCGAACGGGGGGGGGGGTCGCGCATCTTTTGCCGACCGTCGGGCCCCATTACTGGGCGTCCGGACCCGCTCTGAGAGGAGGAACGGGCATGGAGCTCAGTCTGTCGAGGCGCAGCATATTGGCGATATCCGCCGTCGCTATCGCGGCAGCTTGCAGCCTGGGCTATGTGTTCCATATCAACGGAGACTCTCTGGACTTCTCCGATACCGAAGCCAAGATAGTCGTTTCCGGATCCATGGACGGACAGCCCAGGGACTATCCCATCAAGACCATCCCCACGGGGAGCATGGTCGTCATCCACAGGGTTCCTGACGATTCGGCCTCCTTCTATTCGTCGCTGGCGGCCGGAGACGTCCTGACCTTCCGCTACACCCATCCGGTATCCAAGGAGAGGATGGTGGTCACCCACAGGATAATCTCCATTTCCGAATCGTCGGGAGTCTACACGTACACCCTGAAGGGGGATTCCCTCGACGACGATCCCACCAACGGATCCGTCCAGGAGGTGACATCCGATTCCGGGGATGTGATCGGGAAGGTCGTGGGAGTTTCCCATTGGCTCGGACTGCTGGCGGCGTTCATGTCCTCATGGACGGGGAAGTTCTGCCTCGTGCTCGTCCCGTGCGCCATTCTGATAGCGTCCGAGGTCAGGAACATCTTCCGCATCATCCGGGACGGAGAGGATGAGGAAGGCTCCGGAAACGGAGGATCCCCGAAGGGACTGATCGGGAAAGACATCGCAGAGGCTTGTCCGGAGCCCATATCAAAGGCGAAGGAGCCTCTCTTCATAACAGCAGAAGAGCGCATAGCCGCAAGAGGTGGCCATATTGAAAGATGAGAGAGGCCGCAGGAAGATCGCGGCCGCGATAATCGCAGCCATAGCCATAGTCCTGGCCGTCTGGTTCCTGTCGATACATCATCACATCGATGTGGAAGCGGAAGGGGAGGGAACGGTATCGCCCGACGGCGCCACCGTCGGCCATCTGGGCTCCGTGACTTTCGAGTTCATTCCTGCGGACGGATGGACGCTGAAAGAGGTCTTGCTCGACGGCAGGCACGCGGAGCTGACCGACGGGAAGCTGGTCTTGAGATGGATCGTGTCAAACCATTCTGTCAAGGCCGTATTCTCGGGGCCGCAGGAGTCATATTCCCTCACGGTGGATTCCGACGGCCGCGGTTCGGTCAGCCCATCGGGAACCGCAGTCTATCCCGCAGGCTCCGAGGCCACCGTCATCGCCACCCCTGACGAAGGCTGTGTCATAGATGATGTGAAGGTGGACGCGAAATCTGTCGGATCGAGGAACGTCATCTCCCTGACAATGGATTCCGACCATTCCGTGGAAGTGGTGTTCAGGGAGGCCGTTGACGATCCTTCCGTCGGCCCGGTGGATCCGTGGGTCTTCATCGATGTGGATGTCCGCGCGGTCTCTCTCGGAGCCGACTACGGGTATGTGGAGCCTTCCGGGAACGTCCGCGTCGCTTGCGGCGGCGCTCTGACGGTGATGATCCGTCTGAACTCCGGGTACACCCTGGTGTCCGTAACCGTGGACGGAGAGTCCAGAGGGGCTCCGGCGGTGTTCGCCATCGAGAATATCACCAAGAACGTGTCCGCGGACATCGTCATCTCGCATCCGGCTCCGCCGCCGCCGATCGCAACCCATGCCGTGACGGCATCCGCCACATCGGGAGGCTCCATATCGCCCTCCGGAACGATCACAGTGGATGACGGGCAGGATCTGAGGTTCGCCATCATCCCGGACAGCGGATACAGGCTGTCTTCGCTGGAAGTGGACGGGAAGTCCGTGGGAACCGGCCTGGATTACTACATCCTCAGGAACATAACCGAAGACCACACCGTCCGCGCGGTCTTCGCTCCCAGCCCGTCTCCGGGCCCCACGCCGGCGGGGAGCTTCGTGGCGTTCGTCGAGAAGGTGCACGGAACGAAGGTCGGCCAGAACGGAGATCTGGTGGGCTTCGAGAAGAGCGTGAAGGAATCGCTCTCAAAGGGAGATCCCTTCGAGCTGAAGAACATCCAGCCCGGAGTCCATCAGACCGCTGACATCCGGCTGAAGAACGAGACCGATTCCACGATTTCCGTGAAGCTCGTGCTGAGCAAGCTCAGCGGCTCGGCAGGATACGAAGCGCTTGCAAAGGAGATCATCGTGACCATCAAGGCCGGAAGCATCGCGGCGTCCGAGACCCTCTACGATCTGATGTCAAGCGGCACATGGAGCTCCGATGTCCTGACCATGACTTCCGGATCCGCGCAGGACATGGAGATGACCATCTCCCTTCCCGAAGACGCAGGAAGCGGCTCCATGGGAAAGGACCTGAAGTTCCGTCTCGCCATCGAGGCATTCGCGGAGCGATTCCATGCCGGCGATAGACGTGCCGAACGGGAAGCATCTCCCGAGCATCCTGCTGTACGTCTGCCGCCGCGACGGGTGCATGAAGGCCGAGCTGTACTCCGGAGTCGGCGGGATCGGCCGCCTGCCGGAGAAGATCCAAGGCCCGGACGATGCAGGGCTGCTGAAGCAGGACGTCTCCGGGTACACCCGCATCCGGATCACGGACGGCGGGAAGCAGGCGGCATCGAGGCCGGCCGAGATCGAGGAGATCCTCGAAAAGATGAGATAACGCTCCATCGCGCCGTCCCTCGGAAGAGGGGATCGGAGGATGGCGAGGCAGCGGGTCGGGAACCTCCCTTGAACAACGGTTCTTCCCCCGCCGAGCCGTCTACGGCGCATTCATGCTTGGACGTTTCCGGCGTCCGATCCAACCCTTTAAAGAAACAAACAAAAGGAGAAGAAGAAAATGAAAGCACAGACGAAAGCGCTCGTCGCGTCCGTTGCGGTCATCGCTCTGGCGCTGTCCGCCGTGTCCGGAATCACCTACTCCTGGTGGTCGGACTCGGAGAACAGCGA
>CAVHMZ010000079.1:0-2270 GCA_963637225.1 Segatella hominis | reverse complement strand
GATGTCCACGGCCCGGCGTATCTCGAATATCGGCCCGAGGCCTATGCCCTGGGCCGCATCGGGCTTGGTGGACGTCCTGAAGACGGCTCCGACCCCGACGTAATCTGCGCCCGCTTCCTCGGCGATGACGGCCTGCCAGACATTGTCGACCGATGCCCCGATGATCGCATCGTCGCCCATCAGCTCCCTTGCGACGGCCACAGGGATGTCGGACTGCCCGAGGTGAACGCCGTCGGCGCCGGAGGCCATGGCCACATCGACTCTGTCGTCGACGATGAACAGCTTGCACATCTCGTCGGCGGCCTCTCGGATCTTCATCGCCTGCTCCAGCATGGCCCCGCCGTCGGCGTTCTTCATCCTGAGCTGGACCACGTCGGCTCCGCCTTCGTATGCGAGCCTGGCAACCTCTGCGTCCGAGCGCCCTTTGGAGAGCCCGGAGTCCGTGACGACGTAAAGATCGAACATCGCCCGGAGAATCGCCGTTCGGTACTTAAGGAGGGATGCCGCGATGCTCGCAAGCTTTATCGGCGGCTTGCGGATCGGCAGGCCGATGAGCATCCTATACCGCTACGGGAGCACGTACTACATCAACATGACCAACAGGTGCCCCTGCAGATGCGTCTTCTGCGTCAGGAACTCCGCGGCCGGGCTGGGCGACGCCGACTCTCTCTGGCTCAGCGGGGAGCCTTCCGTCGATGATGTGATGGATGCGCTGCGCTCGGCTGACCTGTCCGGGTCCAGGGAGGTGGTCTTCTGCGGCTACGGGGAGCCCACCGAGAGGTTCGGCGACGTCCTGGAGTGCGCCAGGCGCATAAAGGCGGAAACAGGCAAGCCCGTCAGGCTGGACACCAACGGCCTTGGGAGCCTGATCAACAGGAGGGACATCGTCCCGGAGATGGAGGGCGTGTTCGATGCGGTCTCCGTTAGCCTCAACGCCTCCTCCGCGGAGGAGTACATGGAAGTCTCCCGCCCGGCTTTCGGCGAAGGGTCCTACGAGGCCGTGCTGGCATTCATCCGCGAGTGCAGGCAGAGGATACCCGGCATCACCGTTTCGGTGGTGGGGGGATCCATAAGCCCGGAGTCCGAGGAGAGGTGCGCGAGGATCGCCGAGGAGCTCGGAGCCGCCTTCAGGGTGAGACGATCGCCGCTGACGGGCGGCCCGACCGCGGGCATGGGCCCCTTTTTATATTATATGGGTTATCGCCGAATCGGTAAAATGACTGGCGAAGAGAAGAAGAAGAGGGACCCGATTTTCGCTACCTGCTTCGTTATATTCGTTCTGGCCGCCGTCGGGGTGCTCGGCGTGTTCGTAGACGAGCATTACCTGGCGGATGACAGAGGCGCCGTGGCCTACGGGGACAAAGTCTCCGTGCAGTACGTCGGCACCTTCTACGAGTACTTCGGCGAGAAGGACGCCGTCGTGTTCGACACCAGCAGGAGCAGCGTCGGGAACAACGATTCGATCATCAAATCCAATTCATTCAGCGCTACGTCCTTCAAGGACACCTACTCCGTGACCATCGGGAGCAAAGGGTCCCTCGAGGCTTTCGAGAACTGCCTGGTCGGCCATAAGGTGGGCGACAAGGTGAGGGTGACCATCGAGGACGCGTATCCCGCAGGGTCGAGCCCCGTCACCGTCTCCACCGGCGGGCTGGACATGACCGTCACCCAGACCATGTCCAAGACCGCTTTCGACAACCTGTACGATTACAGCCTCACAGCAGGCGGGGCGACGATCATCGAGACCGTCTACGGATGGACCGCGACCGCCACCCTGGACTCCACCACGAGCACCGTTGTCATCGTCAACATGCCCGAGTCCGGGAAGACGTACACCTACAGCAGCGGGGACGACAAGGACAAGCACAGCTTCGGTACCGTCGACCTCACCGTGAGCAGCGTCAAGGACGGGGTCATCTCGTGCGATGTCGCCGTGAAGGACTACACGACCGTCGATGTCTCGTCCTCCGAGATCCAGATGATCGAGTTCGTCATCGAAGGGAAGACTGTGTACATCACCAACTACAACGGCTCGACCTTCACGTACAAGACCTGCGACGAGTCCAAAGGGCAGACCCTGTACTTCGAGATCGAGATCCTGTCCATCGACAGCTGATCCGCCAAACCCATTCCCCGGGAGGCTCCCGGGGCTTCTTCAATTCGGATGGTTCCAGGTGCCTTGTTCCTGTGTTCGGCGCGATCATCCTAAAGGGATGATCCGAAAGGGAGGTGCTCTGCAAGGAATGGTGGCGATTTGGGGCAATTATACA
>CAVHMZ010000078.1:648-5608 GCA_963637225.1 Segatella hominis | reverse complement strand
ACGGGAGCCGCTCGAAAAAATACCCCCTCGAAAGGCCAAGGGTGCGGGATGTCCGTTAATCATGAATAAAGTGTTTCAAGGCATCGGGCCGTGCTGTCCTGGACAGCACGGCCCGAGCCGTGAGGAAACAGGCGAGCTTAGAACTCCATCTGCACCGAGCTTCCTGTCGAGTCCTCCGCGCGCTTCACGAGGATCTTCTTGTCTATCTCGGACTTGAGGGCCTCTACGTGCGAGATTATCCCGATCAGGTTGTTCCCGTCGCTCAGCTGCACCAGGACATCGATGGCCTGCCTGAGGGCCTCCGGATCCAGGGACCCGAACCCCTCGTCGACGAACAGCGTGTCTATCCTGATGCCTCCGTTGACCCTCTGGACGGCATCCGAAAGCCCCAGGGCCAGCGACAGCGCCGCAAGGAAGGATTCCCCTCCCGAAAGGGTGGAAGAGGGCCTCTCCCTGCCTGTGTACCTGTCGACCACGTTGATGTCCAGGCCCCCCTGGGAGCGCTTGTCGGCAACCACCTGCCTGATCTTCATCTCGTACCTGCCCTCGGTCATCCTGGACATCCTCATGTTGGCGTACTTGAGGACCTTCTCGAAGTAGGCGGCCTGCAGGAACGCCTCGAAGCTCTGCCTGTAGGCGTTGTTCCCGTTGGCAACATCGGAAAGCAGGATCAGGTCGCCGCCGCGCTCGTCGATGTCCTTCATCCTGGCCACCATCCCTCTGATGCGAGATGCGGCATCGTTGTTGGACTCCTTCTGGCGGACAGCCTGCAGGAGCCTCGCGTCCATATCCTCCAGGACAGCATCCAGCTCTCCGATGGCGCCCTCTATCTCGGAGATGTCCTTCCGCTCCTTCCCCTCGGTGCCCTTCATGCAGTCCTCCACGGACCTGGCGCAGGCGGCGGCCCTGGAATCGTAGGATGCGACAGACGCCTCCATGCCGGCGAGCTCGGGCTCCTTCGAGAGGAGCGCTTCACACCTCTCCGGGGAGATGCCCGCCTCGACGAGCTTGGAATCCATCTGTGTAGACAGCTCGGACAGCCTGCGGGAGAGATCCTGCATCTTGGCTTCCAGCTGCTCCTTCTCTGCAACAGACTTGGCAAGGCCCTCCCTGCAGGAAATGAGCCTGGCATGGGACTCCTCGATCTCCTTGCGGAGGCCGTCCCTCGAACTCTTGATCCTATAGATCTCGTTCTCCAGCGACGAGAGGTCTCCGAACTCAAGGTCTGCCCTCCTCAGCGATATCTCCGCCTCGGCCTTCGCGAGCTTCTCGGACGCCTCGGCCAGTTCGGCGGCCACGGAAGCAGCCTCCTTCCTTGCGGCTGCGATCTCGGACTCGACGACGGGCTTCTCCTTCGCGGCCTTCTCGAGGATGCCGATCGCGCTCGTCTCGGCCTTCACCGAGCCGGCAAAGGCCTCGCAGGATGCGTCTGCCGCAGCAATGCGCGCGCGGACTGCATCGGCGCAATCGGCGATGCTGCCCATCGGCCCGCAAATCTCGGAAACCTCTGAGATGACCGAGGATTCTATCGACTCGGCCTTCGATGTCAGCGACACGATCTCTCTGGACTGCTTCTCGGCGGTGTCCGCCATCGCATCGCATTCCGCCTTCATCTTGTCCAGCTTCGCCTTGGTCAGAACGCCCTCCAGCGGGGCGGCCTTGCAGGGATGCTCCGTCGACCCGCACACGGGGCAGGGACGGCCGGGCTCCAGCTGGGCTGCCAGCAGTCCGGCCTGCGACATATAGAACTTGGTCTCCTCGGCAGCGTACTGCTCGCGCTTCGCGGCCATCTTCTCCAGCAGGGCGGAGTGCAGCTCCTTCTGCTGCTCCAGACAATCCCTGTATGCCTTGGCCTCCTGGATCGCGCTGCGCTGAGCCTCCAGCCTGCGCCTCTCGTCCTCGCACCTGGCAAGGCCCGCCTTGGCCTCGGCCAGCTTCCCGTAGGACTGCTGCCCTTCTGAGATCTTCCTGTCCAGCTCGGAGAGCCTGATGGAAAGCACTTCCTCCTTGTCCTTCAGCTTCTCGGCATCGGCACGGCATCTGTCGGCACGGGCCCTCATCGACAGCGCTTCCTCGGACAGCTTCTCGACGATTCCGTAGGACGGCACCAGGGACTCCAGCCTGTCGATCCTCGATGACATGGCCTCCAGCTCCCGGGCCCTTTCCGACATCTGGGCGTCGGCTTCCTCGGTGGCCTTGCATGCATTCCCCATCTCCAGGGCCTTGGCCTCGGCGATGGCCTTGCGGGAGGCGTCCGCATCAAAGGCGGCCCTGTTCTCCGCTATCAGCCCGGACAGGGGCTTCAGCTCTCTGACCGCCGAGCGCACCGAAGCGACTTCGGCGCGCATCGCCTCGGCCTCACCGGACCTGGCCTTCAGGGACTCCTGCTCCTCCAGGGCCGACTCCAGCCTGTCGAACATTGCGTTCACGTTCCTGGCATCGGCCACCTCCATGTTGAGGGCGTCCCTCTGCTTGCCCTTGACAGCCTTCTCCTCTCTCAGAGAGGCTATGGATTCATCGTCCAGGGCGGACTGCTTGGACACCGCGGACAGGAACTCGTCCACGAAGGATATCGACCTGAACCTCTCCAGGTCGTCGCGGTAAGGGCTGCCTTCCGGAAGCGCGATGCTGTCCATGGCATGCTGGATGTCGTTCTCCACGGCTATCCTGTCCCCTTTCAGGCTCTTGGCCTGGTCCTTCAGCGAGTCCTGGAACCTCTGGACGTTGTCCGTGGAGAAAATCGTGCGCATGGTCTTGCTCCTGGAGCCGGAATCGGCTGTCAGGAGCTCCCTGAACTCCCCCTGGGCCAGCATGGCGATCTGCTTCCACTGGTCGTAGGTGATCCCCAGTATGCGTATGACCTCCTCGCCGACCTCCTTCTCCTTGGTCAGGGGCATGCCTCCCTGGAGGCAGCGGAGCTCCACCTGGGCAGGCTCCTTGGTGAAGCCTTCCCCCCTCTGCTTGGGGCGCTCGTACTCAGGTGACCTCTCGATGACGTAGTCCTTCCCGTCATGGGTGAACTCCAGCCTGACGTAGGTCCTGGTCCCGGGGGATGCGAAGTGGCTGCGGACGTCCTTGGGCTTCCTGTCGCCGCTCATCCTTCCGTACAGGGCGTATGTGATCCCGTCGAAGATCGAGGTCTTCCCGGCACCGGTGTCCCCGGTGATCAGGAAGAGCCCCCTCCCTCCGAAACGGTCGAAATCTATCTTCGTCTCCCCCGCATAGGGCCCGAACGCGCTCATCACGAGCATATGCGGCTTCATTCGGACTCCTCCAGCAGGATCTCGCCGACGATCTTCCTCTGCCTGTCGGTCAGTTCCTTGTCCGTGCACTTGCGGTAGAACTCGGTGAACATCCCCATCTCGTCGATCTCCCCGTCGATGGACTCGTACTCGAGGTCGTCGCTGTCCACGGAGAAATCAGGGGTCTCCAGGCTGACGACCCTGGGGAAAACCTCCCTGAGCCTGGCCATGGCGTTCATCGGAGAGTCGGTCAGCTTCGCATAGATGTAGTCGCCGCACCCGGGATCCCCTTTGGCGGCATCGATTATCCCCTGCAGCGGGCCTTCCACCACCCTGACATCCCTGAGGGGGACGAGAGGCACCCTGTGCTTGGAGAACCCGTTCCCGTCGATGTCGATGATCGTCGCGCCCTTCCAGTCGCGGCATTCGGACTTGGAGTACTTCAGAGGGGTTCCGCAGTAATGGATCCTCTCGGAACCCACGTCCTGCGCCTTGTGGATGTGCCCCAGCGCCACATAGTCGAATATGTCGAACACCGACGCGTCCACGTTCTCCGTGTTCCCGACGATGACCTTCTCCGAGTCGCTACGCTCGGGAGGGATCCCGGAGGCGGTGACGAACTGATGCGTCACCAGGATCCTGAACCTCTTGCCCGGCTCCAGCTCGGAATGGGCGATCATCGCCTTGACCGCGTCGTTGTAGTCTTTGATCTCGTCGTCGGGGTACAGCCTGCGGACGTGCGCAGGCTTCACGAACGGAAGGAGGCATATGTCCACCGTCAGATCCCCGGAGTGCTTGGAATAGGCCACGATCCCCTCGTCCGGAGAGGACACTATGTGTATCCCCCTCTTGGCCATGAACCCGCGGGCGAAGGCCAGACGGCTCATGGAGTCGTGGTTCCCGCTGATGATGTACGTCTCCACCTCGCTGTCGGCCAGCTCGTTGAGGAACCTGTCGAATATCCTCATGGACTCCGCCGACGGGACGGACCCGTCGTCGAACACGTCCCCGGCCACCAGGAGGCCGTCGACCTTGTTCTCCTTCGCCGCCAGGACGATCTGATGCAGTATGTACTCCTGATCCTCGTCCAGCGACCTCTCTCTCAGCCTCTTCCCTATATGCAGGTCGGACACCTGCATGAACCTCAGACTTCCCATCTCAATCACCTGAACCTGAGCTCCTGAAAGCCGGAGCTCGCTGTCCCTTCCGGAGCCGCGCATACGACCTCGTACTGGTAGTCTGGCCTCGGGACGATGTCCGAGACCGTGAAGAACCTCTTTCCCTCCTCGGGGACGTATTCCGACAGCAGAAACGGCTCCCCGCCTATCCGGAGCCACAGCCTGAGCCTGTAGTTTCCCTTCGGGCCGTCGAAGGCCACCATCGACCTTCCAGACTGCCCGAACGAATATGTCCTGACCTCGCCCTCGGTCCAGGACGGCTCCCTGCTCATGGCGGACTTCTTGCCCACTTCCTCCGCGATCTTCTTGACCGACTCGACAGAACGGTCGATGTCGGGCTGCCCCGCCTCTTTCGGGCGGTGGCTTACGTCACGGCTCTTGCGCCTCATGTCCAGCAGGAAGGCCTGGGCCTCCTCCGGGCCGACGTCGTCGCGGGTGACCACGTCGAAGAGGCGGATGGCATCTCCGCTCAGGTTGGAGTAATCGCCGTTCTCGTAGCTCTCCATCATGCGGTAGAGGGTGGGACGGGATATCCCCAAA
>CAVHMZ010000078.1:0-638 GCA_963637225.1 Segatella hominis | reverse complement strand
ACAGCTTCCGCTTGATGGCGGTGTTCGTGAGCGAGGGTATGTTCTCCATGGAAAGTGATATCATTTTAGTTATTTAAGACTATGGGGCAAGTGTAAAATGACATTTATTGTAAAACAACTGGATTCGCTTTTCACCTGGATTATGCTGTATATTGGACAGAATCAAACTGAAATTCGCTTGTTTCCTTAGGCTATTGCATCATAATACTGCTAATCTGCCAAATCATGATTCCGACAGATTAGCGATTGGACACAAGGATTCATTCTATAGGGTGGACTAAGATCGTCATACGCCAGAATGAACACTATTGGAGAGATAGAAATGCTGAACGGATAATCCTGCTTCTCTATCTTTTAAGGTTGAGTTGAAAATGATCGACTCAAAAAAGCGTTGGATGGAATTATGGCAGGTGAATCCTGCGACCTGTATCGCGTTCTGCGGGCGAAAGATTGGCGTGAATTTTCGAAAAAGAACGGCATCACCAAGAGTGTTCAGTCCCAGGAGGTGTGCCGCATCACCATCAACAAGGCAAGGATAGATAACACTAGCGTCAGCAAGCAGACATCAGCAAGCAGACATCGTTCGGAGGGGCCTCGGAGGAGATCCTGATGGATATGCTCGGGGTCGAAAGGCCATG
>CAVHMZ010000077.1:0-3018 GCA_963637225.1 Segatella hominis | reverse complement strand
TTGAAACAAAGGACCCTCGCATCGACACATCGGACAGGCTCCGCGAACTCCGGACAGATCGTGTAGAACAGTACCGACCTTCCTGTCTCCCAAATAGACCGAGATCCCATGCTCCGCCGCGAAGCCTTCATCGATATGTTGATGTTGGCATAATCATCCATGTCCTTCCGATGAAGATCGTCTACATATCCGTGCAGAGCATGGATGCCCGGAACATGGAGAAGCCCGTGACCGAGCTGGCCCGCGAAACCGGATGGGACATCGACCTGTACTGCATCAACGGGGACGAGGCCGATGAGGATCCCCTCGCCTACCACGAGCTGGCCCTCAGGACCTCCGCCGCGGACCTGGTCATCATGAGGTGCATGACCGAGCCGGGCAGGATGAAGAAGTTCGGCAGGTACGAGCAGGCCCTGAAGGAATGCGGCGGATACGTGATGGTCTACGCCGGCAACATGGAGGTCCGCCTGATGTACAGGGACCTCTTCAAAGGCAGCGACGAGGACTTCGTGCTCTTGGGGGAATATCTGAGGAACCGCGGGTCGGAGAACGACAAGTCGATCGTGAAATGGCTACATCATGCGCTCACCGGCGAGGGCGAAGCCCCTGAGCCGGTCACGGTCAGGAGGAACGGCATCCATCATCCGGACATGGATCCCGACATAGCGCTGGACGACTACCTCCGGCAGCATATCGTCCCCGGAAGGCCGACCATCGGCATCCTCTACGGCGCCAACCTGTGGATCTACGGCGACCAGGCGCACATCGATTCCCTGATAAGAGAGCTGGAGTCCAGGGGGATGAACGTCATCCCGGTGTTCTTCACGGCGGTCACCAACAGCATGAAGGACGGCGAGGGCGCGGCAGGCATCTTCAGGAGGTTCTTCATGGACGGGGGCCAATCGAGAGTGGATGCCGTCATAATGGCCACCCCCTTCTCCCAGCTCAACAACTCCAGGAGCTGCTCCGGGATCTCCACCCCCGAGGAGCAGAACTTCTACCGCACCCTCACAGACGTCCCCGTCATACAGACCATGATGTGCAACGGCCACTTCTCGGACTACGAGGAGTCTGCCAACGGACTGAGCAAAGGGGAGATCGTGGCCAGCGTGTTCTGGCCGGAGATCGACGGGCAGATCATCGCCGTCCCCATCGGCAGCATCGAGAACGGAGCGAAAGGGAGGAAGCACTCCCCCATACCCGACAGGGTGTCCCATCTCGCCAATGTGGCATGCGGATGGGCGAGGCTCAGGCGCAAGCCCCGGTCCGAGAGGAAGGTCGCCATCCTCCTGTACCAGTCCAGGCCCGAGTCCGGGAGGATCGGGAGCGCCGCCGGCCTGGACACGATCGAGAGCGTCAGCGACATGCTGATCAGGCTCCGGAAGGAAGGATACGCGCTGGACCACGTCCCCGGCAGCGGGAAGGCCCTGGTCGAGGAGATACGGGACGGCATCACCAACGACCTGGAATGGTCCTCCTCCGAGCGCATACGGAAGAAGGCCGCGGCCCTCGTCGGGAAGGAGAGGTACCTGGAGCATTACAGCAAGATCCCGGAGTTCGACAGGAAGAGGATGGAGGATATCTGGGGAGCGCCCCCGGGATCCGTCTCCGTCGATGACGGCAGGATGGTGATCCCCGGCCTGCTGAACGGGAACATCCTGATCGGCTACCAGCCCCTGAGGTCCTGGGCGGACCGGATGGAATCGCTATACCATGACCCCGTGGCCCCCATGCCCCACCAGTACCTGGAGTTCTACAGATGGCTCAGAGACGATTTCCAAGCTGACGTCATCTTCCACATGGGCACCCATGGGACCTTGGAATGGCTTCCCGGGAAGCCCGTGGGGCTGTCGGGGAAGTGCTTCCCGGACCTGGTCCTGGACGGGATCCCCAACATCTATCCTTACGTGATAGACGACCCCGGAGAGGGGATCCAATGCAAGAGGAGGTCCGAATCGGTCCTGATAGGGCATATGTGCCCGACGATGGCCCGTGCGGGCTCATACGACGAGCTGTCCGAAACGGACAACGCCCTGCCTCGGAGATCCTGGAGTCCGCCAGGAAGGCGGAGCTCCTGAACGACCTGCATATCGATGCCGGCATCTCGGCAGAGGAGTTCGAAGGCCATCTGGAGGACCTGCACGAGTACCTGACCGAAGTGAAGGACGCCCTCGTCAGGGACGGCCTGCACATCCTCGGAAGGCCTCCCGAAGGGGAGCGGATGGACGAGGCGATATGCTCCATGATGAGGCTCGCCAACGGGAGCGTCCCGTCGCTGAGGGGGTCGTTCTTCGCCTCGAAAGGGCTCGACCTCGATTCCCTCCTCCGGGATCCGTCTGGGATGACCGGCGGGGAGCTGAACTCCATTATTATTGAGTATACGGACGAGGAGCTGATGGGCGCCATACGCTCCGCCAGGGAATCCGGGTGCGATGCCGACGGGGCCGTGAAGATCTTCTCCTCCGTCACGGAGATGGCCCCCGGCCTCGAGGATTCCGTCAGGTACGCCTTCGGCACCCTGATCCCGAACCTGCTCCGCATGACCGACGAGATGGAGAGCGTCATGCGCGGATGCGACGGGAGGTACGTGATGCCGGGGCCGTCCGGCGCCCCCACCCGCGGCAACGCCGGGATCCTGCCGATGGGCAGGAACTTCTACGGCGTGGACCCGGACATCATCCCTCCGAGGCCCTCCTGGGAGATCGGGAAGAGGATGGCCGACCAGATGGTGCGGCGCTACATGGACGAGAAGGGCTGCTATCTCAGAGAAGTCGGATTCGTCATCTGGGCCACGGACACGATGAAGACCAACGGGGACGACGTCGCCTACATCCTGTGGCTGATGGGCATCAGGCCGGTGTGGTCGCAGAGCGGGGGGCAGGTCATCGGCCTGGAAGTCGTCCCGCTGCAGGAGCTGGGCAGGCCCAGGATAGACGTCGCCGTCAGGATCACGGGGCTGTTCAGGGACACGTTCCCCAACCTGATCGACCTGATCGACGACGCGGTGAAGATGGCCGC
>CAVHMZ010000076.1:0-11536 GCA_963637225.1 Segatella hominis | reverse complement strand
GAGAAGGCCACTCTGGACATGGGAGAGGTAAGGGCATGCCTGAGCAAGGCCTGATGCCCTTCTCGGCCATAGCCGGGAACCCCGAGGCGAAGAAGGCCGTCAAGTGCCTGCTGGTGAGCCCCGAGATCAGGTGCCTGATGGTCGCCGGCAGGCCCGGTACCGGGAAGACCGCGCTGGTGCGCTCCATCGCCGCCATCGACGGTTCGATGCCCGTGGTCAACGTCCCGGTCGGATGCTCCGAGGACCGCCTGTTCGGGTCCATCGATATAGAGCATGCCGTGCTCGAAGGCGGGATCAGGACGGACGAGAGCCTGTTCATGGAAGCCGACGGCGGAGTGCTGTGCATCGATGACATCGACCTGATGGACATCCGGACCTCGCTGGAAGCTGCCGAGACAGCGGTCACCGGCAGGGTGGAGATCGAGAGGGACGGCCTTTCCGCGGGATACGGCGTCGATGTCTCGCTGGCGGCCACCGTCTGCGGGTCGGTGAAGAGCATCGACGGCCATCTCCTGGACCGCTTCGACCTCTGCGTCCGCATGACGCGCCCTTCCGACGGAGAATACATGGAATCCATCCGCAGCAACCTGCTCCTGGCCGACGGGGACCCCGCGGCGATCGAGGAGATGGCGGAGAAGGACAAGGCGGAGATGGGGGAGATCGCCCGCGCAAGGGAGCTCCTTCCGAAGGTCAGGCTGCTGAAGCGCCACCGCGGCGCCATCGCCCGCCTGTGCGTGATGTACGGGGTGGCCGGATACCGCGGACCGCTGTCGTGCGCCAGGGCCGCCGTGGCATTGGCGGCATTGGACGGGAGGAGGAAGACCTCCGACGACGATGTCATCGAGGCCGCGGAGCTCGCCTTGACCCACAGAAGGACGATCTTCGATGTGGAGAAGAAAGCAGCCGTCGTGCAGGAGCGGATGCCCGAGGGATACGACATCATGCGCTTCATCCACGACGACAGGAAGAAGAGCCTCAGCACCTCGATCGTCGACAAGATCAACGAGGACATCCCGACGGAGCCGGCCGGAGGAGAGGACGGAGACGAAGGAGACGGCCAGGTGCTCGGAGACGACATCGGCGAGATCGAGGCCAAGGTCGGGAAGAGGTTCAAGGTCATCGACATCATGGAAGCGGCGGACAGCCGCGGGCAGGAGGACGACAAGAGGGCCAAGAGGTTCGTGGAGTCCCCCACGGGAAGGTACTCCGGGGCCCGCGCCCCGAAGGGCGAGTGCACGGACATCGCCATCGATGCCACCATCCGCGCCGCGGCCCCGCACCAGCTGGAGAGGGGCAGGAAAGGCGCAGGGATAATCGTCAGCCGGAACGACCTGCGGGAGAAGGTCAGGACCAAGCGCGTGGAGCAGGTCTTCTACTTCATGGTGGACTCCAGCGGCTCGCTGATCATCCGCAACCGCATCTCCAAGGTCAAGGCCGCGGTCATGTCCATGCTCAGGATACATTACGAGAAGAGGGACCGCGTCGGGCTGATGGCGTTCAACGAGGAGAGCATCGAGGAGCTCATGGCCCCTACCCGTGCCGTGGACGAGGTTTCCAAAGCCGTGGAATCGATAAAGATCGGCCGCGGGACGCCCCTGAGCGAGGCGTTCCTGGTATGCTGGACGTTCGTCCAGAACTACACCCGGCGCCATCCGGAAGGCCTGGTGCACATAATCCTGTTCACCGACGGGAAGGCGACCAAGCCGCTGGATCCGGATTCCGACCCTTGCGAGGAATCGCTGATGGTGGCATCCACCCTGCACGCGGACAACGTGGACTGGATCGTGGTCGATACCGGGCTGGGGACCACCAAGAACGACATGCCCGAGAAGCTGGCAGACAGCCTCGGAGGGCGCTTCTTCCTGCTGGACGACCTCCAGAGCGAAGGGAACGTGGAGGCCATCTGGATCAAGCCCGAGGGCATCCATACGACGCTTCCCTTGTGGGAGAGGGACAGGGCCCGCGGATACAGGTGAGAGAATCACTTGCCCTCGGACATCAGGCGGTTGACGAGCGCCACGATCTCGGAACCCGAAGCCGAGTACCCGTCGCCGCCTATCTCGTCCACCCATTCGGCGCTGCACGGAGCGCCGCCGAAGATGGTAAGCACCGTCCTGCTGCCCTGCTTCACCGCTTCGACGACGTACTTCTGGGCGACCAGGGTCGTGGTCATCAGCGCGGATGCGCCCACAACGTCGGCGGAATGCTTCTTCGCGGCATCGGCGAAGTCCTTTGCGGAGATGTCGGATCCAAGGTCGATGACGTTGTACCCGGCTCCCCTGAGCATGGCGCAGCAGACGTTCTTCCCGATCTCGTGGATGTCCCCCTGGACCGACCCCATTATCACGGTTCCGCGGTAGAGCCCCTTCTCGGAGGCCATCATCGGCTCGAGGATGGACAGGCCTCTGTCCATCGTGTCGGCCGCTGCGAGAACCTGCGGCAGGAAGATCTTTCCGCTGTCGAACTGCTCGCTGATGGACTCCATCCCTTTCGACAGGCCCTCGGCGACCACGGTCCTGGGATCCATCCCGATCCCGATGGCTTTCTTGACGTTCTTCTCCATCAGCTTGTCGTCCCAGGTCTCGACAGACTTCCTGAGATCATGAAGTACGGCATCCTCTTCAGACATAGGCGCTCCTCCTTCGCCTTAGCACGCCATCTTCATTGCAATGTGGTTATAAAAACACTAAGCCAGGCGCAAGGCGGCCGTCCCGGCCGTAGCATTTTCTTTATAACGGTTCAGGGATGACCGTCCAGAGGGATTTCCCATGAGTAAGATTCAAGTAGCGGTGCTCGGAGCCACCGGGATGATCGGCCAGAGGTTCATCCAGATGCTCGAGGACCATCCGTATTTCGAGATCGAGGGGCTGTATGCTTCCGAGAGGTCCAACGGAAAGAAGCTGTCCGAGGTCCTGAAGGTCAGGGACCACGTTTACCTGGACGAGACTATGGACAGGAAGATCGAGACCATGGACATCTCCAGGATCTCGAAGAGCTGCAGGGTCGCCTTCAGCGGGATCCCCTCGGATCTGGCCGGGCCCACCGAGACCGAGCTCGCCCAGGCCGGAGTGGCGGTGTTCACCAATGCCGGCTCCCACAGGATGGACAAGAGCGTCCCGATCCTGATCCCGGAGGTCAATTCTGCCCAGATCGAGGCCATCAGAGACCAGCCCACCTATAAGGACGGCGGCTTCATCGTCACCAACGCCAACTGCTCCTCCACCGGGATAGCGGCTCCGCTCAAGGCCATCGACGATGCCTTCGGGCTGAAGCAGGTCTTCGTCTCCACCTACCAGGCGCTGTCAGGCGCCGGATACCCCGGAGTGCCCTCTCTGGATGCCGTCGGAAACGTTGTTCCCTTCATCAGCCACGAGGAGGAGAAGATGGAGTCCGAGCTCGCCAAGATGCTCGGGACCTACAGCGGCGGCGAGTTCCATTACGCCGGGTTCAAGGTCATGGCCAACTGCGCTAGGGTGCCCGTCATCGACGGCCACCTGGAGTCTCTGGTCCTGGACCTGGAGAAGCAGCCCGGGCTGGACGAGCTGGAGTCATGCCTCGCGGGCTTCCGCGGAGAGCCCCAGAAGCTCAGCCTGCCCTCCGCTCCAGTGCAGCCGATCATCGTCAGGCACGAGGAGAACCGCCCCCAGCCGGCGTTCGATGCCATGGCCGGGAAGCCAGAGCGCGCCAGGGGGATGGCCGTGACTATCGGAAGGCTCAGGCAGAGCAACGGGTACTACAAGGCGTTCGCCATGTCCCACAACACCCTGAGGGGAGGCGCCGGAGGATCGGTCCTCAACGCCGAGCTCGCCAAGGCCAAGGGAATACTCTGAAACTTCAGCGCCGGATCCGGGAGCTCCCGGTTTCCGGCACCTTCCCATCTCCTGTTCCTTCTCCGAGCATCTTTTATCATGTAGTCGGCGCATGCATCCAACATGGTTGACGGAAATAAAGCGATCCTTGTGGTCAGCTTCGGAACCAGCTACAACGACAACCGCGAGAAGACCATCGGCGCCATCGAGGCTGATGTCAGGGCCGCGTATCCGGACTGGGAGGTCCGCAGGGCCTTCACCAGCAGGATGGTCATCAAGAAGCTCAGGGAGCGCGACGGGATCCATATCGATTACGTCACCGAGGCCATGGGCCGGCTGGTGTCGGAAGGATACGAGAAAGTGGTCATCCAACCGACGCATATGATGAACGGCGTGGAGTACGACGATGTCGCGAGGATCGCATCGGAGCATCTCGGAGACATAAAGGATATGAGGGTGGGAAGGCCCCTGCTCACGTCCTCCGAAGACTACGATGCCCTTATCGATGCCATCGATGAGGTGCTCGTCAAGGGCCTCGCCGACGGAGAGGCCCTGGTTCTCATGGGGCACGGCTCGGAGCATTACGCCAACGCCACATACTCTCAGCTGCAGATGAAGCTCTGGCTCAAGGGCATGAGGAACGTGTTCGTCACGACGGTGGAGGGATTCCCCGGGTTCGGCGACACCATCGGCCTGATGAAGGAGGCCGGGTTCTCGAAAGCGGCCCTGTTCCCGCTGATGGTGGTAGCAGGAGACCATGCAACCGAGGACATGGCCGGAAACGAGGACGATTCGCTTAAGCGCCTCCTGCTGTCCGAGGGGCTCGATGTCCGCTGCATCGTGCGCGGAATGGGCGAGTTCAAGGAGTTCAGGGAGCTGTTCCTCGACCATATCAAGGATGCTATGGAAAGGGCCTGAGCATCGCGCCGGATTGTATGCGCACCTGTGTCCAGGAGATCGGGCGCAGGTGCGGCAGGCTGCGCTGGGCTTCGTGTAAAAAATCCTGCGAATTTTTAACACGACTGCGCTGACGTGTAAAAAAATCTGTTATTTTTTTACACGTCCGGCCATGAGAACAGTTTGAGAAGGCCGACATTCATGAAGACCACATGCCTGCCTGAACGGGATTCTTCGAGGATTCCCTTCTCAGCGAGGGCATGCATATATCTGGATGCCGTAGGCCGGCTGCATCCTGCTCCGTCGGCCATCTTCCCTATGGTGCAGAACGGATTGGATGCGATGATATCAGCGCACTTTTCCGGGATTCCGACGGCCGAACATTCCTTTCTGTATTTGGATATCAGCTTGACGATCTTATGGATGAGAGCAATGGTCTCGCGCGATGTGACATCCACAGCATCCAGGATGAACAGGATCCATGATTCCCAGTCCTTGTCTTCGGTGACGCCCGAGAGGAGCTGGTAATAGCGGGTCTTGTTCCTTATGATGTAGTCGCTCAGGAAGAGCAACGGGTCGTCGAGGAGTTTGTCGTATTGGAGGTACAGGACGTTCAGGATGCGTCCGGTTCTTCCGTTGCCGTCGAAGAACGGGTGTATAGCTTCGAACTGATAGTGGATGACTGCCATCTTGACGAGCGGATCGGTCTCGTCATCTGTGAAAATGTATTCTTGGAGGTTCTTGAGCTTCTCGGCCACCTGGCTTCCGCGGGGCGGTGTGTAGACCTATCCTGCCATGCCCGGCCTCAAGAGGTACACTTCATCATCATCGTTGCTGCGGAATCTCGTTTCCTCGCCGAGGAGCGTGGAGCAGATGTTGCGGATCGTCTCCAAATCAGGGCTGTTGCCTTTGGCCTTGACCAAGGCCCTGTTGTATCCTAGGATCTCGCGGGTGTATCTGTCAGCATTCCCTTCCTCTCCGGATGCCGCCATGAACAGCCTTTCTTTGGACGACAAGATATTCTCGATGGCAGAGCTGGCTTCAGACTCCCTTAGAGGGAGGAGTTCCAGGAGGATCCTCTGGTCAGGTATGCTTCCCATCAGGCCTTTGAGCTCCGCCAGAGATCTGGATGCCTTGATGCATGCCTTCATGATCTCGGGGGTCTCGAGATCCGCGCAGGGCGGCAGCCGCGGGAGCTCGTCGAACGGAGCGTTCTTGTCGAATGCCATCGTCAGGGCAAAGGCATCGAGCACCATAAACGTGTTGTCTTTTCCGATCCTTGCGACAGGAAAGGCCCCGCTTCATTCCGAATCGAAAGCCAGTATCCCCGTGGCGGTGCCGTCCGAAGGATGGCCGAAGAAGCGCATGATGATCTCCGAGCTGGAGGTAGAAGGGTACCAGATCACAGGGGACTGGCACTCCGGAAGCCATCCGTCCTGTCCGAGATACGGGACTGCGAGCATCTCCATCATCATGTCTCCGTGAACCTGCCTGTCCGGGTACATGATGAAGTCGTCGGAGACCATCACCACGTCGCTCCTCCTCGCATAGTCGAGAGACTCGTCTTGAGGGATGCTGTGGCCGAGCACGTTCATCTCCGAGTCCACGAGCCTCATGGACGTGCCTCTGGGGTGCCAGGCGGTCTCGTCCTCGAACACGCAGACCCTGATGTCCCTGTCCATGCAGGCATCCAGGCCGGTGTTGACCACCGGCATGCTCCCGAGAGCGGCCGTGACCGTGGATTCCTCTGCGAGTATCCTCTGCATCAGCCCGTCCGGCACGGCCTCCGCCCGGACGATGCCTTTCTCCGACCTCAGGCGTTCCAGAACGGCATCGGCGTCCATGCTTTCAGATGGGCGTTTCCTATATATATCAGATATGGGAATTTCTATCCACCATGGATCCGCTGGCATTAGTGATCGTCGGAGGATTCCTGGAGCCCGTATGGGTGATAGGCCTCAAGAAGTACAACGACACGCGCAGCATCTTGTGGGGCATCGTGGCTGTGGCCTTCATGTTCATCAGCCCCGGGGTTCTGGCTTTCGCCATGCAGGACATGTCCGTGGGAGTGGCATATTCCATCTGGACAGGCATCGGGGCGGTCATGACCGTCATAGCCGGCAGGGCCCTCTACGACGATGCGGTCGATGTCAGGCGCGTGCTGTTCATCTTCATGATCATCGCCGGTGTGGTCGGGCTGGAGCTGTCATCGGGGGCGGGCCTGTGAACAGGGCATGGGCATGGGTGCTCGCCGGAGGGCTGCTCGAGACAACCTGGGCCACGGGCATGAAGCTGTCCGACGGGTTCTCCAGCATAGGGTGGACGCTGTTCACGGGAGTTTTCCTGGTGGCGAGCGTCCTTTTCCTCAACCAGGGGTTCAAGAGGGGCCTTCCCGCCGGAGTCTGCTACGCGGTGTGGGTGGGGATCGGGGCCGTAGGCTCGATCATCGTGGGCATGGCCCTGTTCGGCGAGATGCTGAGCCCTCTCGGCTGGCTTTGCCTCGCCGTCGTCATCGGAGGGGTCATAGGCCTCAATCTGACGGAATCCGGCGGGGACGGGCCGTCGCCCTAAGAAAGGCATATTTATCCCTCTATTATACGAACCGTCAGAGGGCTCAAATGACGCTTAAACTAGGGGTTCCCAACAAAGGACGTTTGAACGAGAGGACTGTCGAGCTGCTCCTCAAGGCAGGGCTGGACCTCGGAGAGGATTTCGGAAGGAAGCTGTACCTCAAGGCCCGCAACCAGGACGTGGAGGTCCTGTTCGTCAGAGCCCAGGATATCCCCGAGTTCGTCGCCACGGGAGCGATCGACGTCGGGATCACCGGGCATGACATGGTCGCCGAGTCTGGGAACGACCTCCGGTGCGCGCTGGACCTCAGGTTCGGGTACTGCCACATGGCCCTCGCCGTGCCGGAGTCCTGCGGGATAAAGGACGCGTCCGAGATCGCCGACGGCTGCAGGGTCGCCACTTCGTACCCCAACATCGCCAAGAGGTTCTTCAGGTCCATCGGGAAGGACGTCAACGTCATAGTCGTCACGGGAGCCGCCGAGGTCATGCCCTATCTGGGGATCTCGGACTACATCGTCGACCTGGTCTCCACCGGATCCACCCTCAAGATGAACAGGATGATCGAGGCCGGCAGGATACTGGAATCCCAGGCCGCGGTCTTCACGTCCCCGGAGGCCATGGCCAGGATCGGAGGGCAGATACAGGAGCTTGTGGACTCCATCGAGAGCGTCATCGAGGCGGAGAACAAGAAGTACATCATGGCCGACGTGCCCAGGTCCAGAATAGCGGACGTGGAGAGGATCATCCCCGGCATAGGGGGCCCCACCGTGCTGGACATCGCAGGGAACAAGGATTTCGTCGCCGTGCACGCTGTCATCGATTCGGACAAGACCTTCCACGCCATATCGGAGCTCAAGAAGATCGGCGCCAAGGGCATACTCACCACTCCGATAGAGAGGCTGGTGAACCGATGGCCGTCGACAGGAGCATAATGAGGGAAACCGCCAAGGGCTTCCAGATGTACTACAGCCCCGTCCTTCACGGGGAGATCAGACTGGACACCAACACCAACGTGCTCGGGTCCAACCCCGCCGCGGCGGAGTACCTTAAGAACGTGTCCGTGGACCTGAACGGGTATCCAGACACGTATTCCAGGACGCTCAGGGGCAAGCTCGCCGAGCTCTACGGGCTCCAGCCGGAGAACCTCATCGCCGGGAACGGGTCCGACGAGATGCTCGACGTGATATTCAAGACCTTCACGAACTGGGGCGACAACAGCGTCGTCCCCGTCCCTTCGTACTCTCTGTACGACTACTTCGTCAAATGCAACGGCGGGAAGGCCATCGAGGTCGACCTCACCGAGGACTATCAGCTCGACGTGGACTCAATGGTCAAAGCGGGAGGAAAGGTGACCATAGTGCCTTCTCCCAACAACCCTACCGGGAACTGCTTCAGGCAGAAGGACCTGGACGACCTCATCTCGAGGTTCGACGGCATCGTGGTGGTCGACGAGGCCTACACGGAGTACGCCGGCGAGGGGATGATCTCCAAAGTGGACGAGTACGACAACCTTGTGGTCGTAAGGACCTTCTCCAAGGCATACGCCATGGCCGCGCTCCGCGTCGGGTACATGGCGGCCAACAGGAAGCTGGCCGACATGATGATCAGCGTGAAGATCCCCTATTCCCTCAATGCGGTGAGCGAGGGGGCGGCGGTCGCTGCGCTGGGAGACCGGGAGTTCATCAGGAAGAGCGTGGAGATGGTCAGGGAGCAGAGGCCCAAGCTCGACGCCGGGCTGAGGAAGCTCGGCTTCGAGACATTCCCGTCAGATTCAAACTTCATACTGGCCCGCTCGCCCATAGACCATGCCGTGCTCGTGGAGGGCCTGAAGCAGAAGGGCGTGCTCATACGCGACTTCGGGGCCAAGCGCGGCACCGAGAACTGCGTCAGGACCACCATCGGGACGGCGGAGCTCAACGCGATCCTGCTGGATAAAGCCGCAGAGGTGATCGGCGGATGCCGCTGAACATCACCCTCACGGATTACGGGGTCGGGAACCTGTACTCCATCCGCAGATCCCTGGAGAACTGCGGAGCCAATGTGAAGGTCGTCACGGACATGTCCGAGGCCCTGGACGCGGAGTGCATCGTGTTCCCCGGAGTGGGGGCCTTCGACAAGACCATGGAGAGGCTCCAGCCCTACAGGGAGGAGATCAGGAGGAAGCTCCTGGACGGCGCTCCCGCGCTGGGGATATGCATAGGGATGCAGATCATGTTCGAGGGCAGCGCCGAAGGCTCCTCTCCCGGGCTGGGGCTGTTCAAGGGCCGCGTGGTCCCGCTGGAGGGGAAGATCGTCCCCCATATGGGATGGAACAGCGTGGAGTCCTCCGATAGGCTCATGGACGGCATCGAGGACAATCGCTTCTATTTCGCGCATTCGTTCCGCGGATGCCCCGAGGAAGACATCGCCATCGGGCACACCGATTACGAGGGCAGGGACGTGCCCGCGTTCTTCAGAAAGGCCAACACTTACGGGACGCAGTTCCACCCGGAGAAGAGCAGCGCATCCGGGATGAGGTTCCTGGAGAACTTCATCTCGTTCGCGGAGTCGGTCCTATGAGGGTAATCCCCGCAGTGGACGTGATGGACCGCATGGTGGTCCAGCTCGTGGGGGGAGTCCCCGGAAGCCAGCAGATCGTCATGCCCGATCCGCTGGAAGTGGCGCGCATGTGGGCGGATAAAGGCGCCCCATATCTGCACCTGGTCGATCTGGACGCGGCCTTCGGGAAAGAGAGCAACATACCGGTGTTCAAGTCCGTGATCAGGGAGCTCGGCGTTCCTGCCGAGGTCGGCGGAGGGATACGCTCCAAGGAGACGGTCGAAGAGCTGGTGTCCGCAGGGGCGGACAGGGTGGTCGTCGGGACAAAGGCGGTCAAGGAGCCCGGATGGCTCGAGGACCTGGCCGACTCGTTCCCCGGGAAGATCGTGCTGTCCCTGGACACCAAAGCGGGGAAGATCGCCGTCAAGGGGTGGCAGGAAGCCTCTCCGGTTTCCGTGGAGGAGATGTTCGAGAGGATCAGGGGGATGAAGCTGGCCGCTGTGCTCAACACCAACGTGGATGTCGAAGGGCAGAGGAAGGGCATCGACGAGGCCCAGGCCAGGGGGTTCATATCGAGATGCCCCGCGCCCGTCATCGCTTCGGGAGGGGTCACCTCGGCCGAGGATGCCAGGATCCTCTCCGATGCCGGGGCGGAAGGCGCAGTGGTCGGGCTGTCCATGTACACGGGAATCATAAAGCCGTGGGAATGGGACACGCCCTGGATGGTGTAATTCTAGCACTCCCAAGACGATTACCAATTGACTGGTCGAATAGTCAGGTCAGAGGGGCTGTTCTTTTCATCTGTTGGTTCTCGAACTCTCGTTAGCTTTCGACAGTTGGATGTGGAATCATGATACTCGCAGTAGAGTCCAAAAGCTCTACGAATCTGAGATTTGATGGAACTGTTGACCTGGTCGAATGAAGGCGTATGTTCCAACTTGAAAAGGTATGTGTCATCGAACGAGGAGATGTGTTGCATTTTGTCTGCGCGTCTCAATCTGGAAGAAACATCCTTGGCCGATCTTTCCGTGTAACCTTTACTTTGGACGAGCCATGTTTCGAAAAGAGGGGTATTGAGTTTAGTTTCGGTTTTATTTTTGATGTTAATAAATTGAATAATGCATTGTGCTATGTATTTAGCGAGATTTACTGGAACAGCATTACCAATCATTTGTTCTTTGTCAGTTTTAGTTCCTATCCATTTGAATGTCGGAGGAAATGTCTGAATCATCGATCTTTCAAGAGTGGTTAAAGATCTGATTTTGGCATTGATTGGGCAAGCATCATTGGGATTTCCCACATAACCTGATGGGACGGGACGATTGACACCTCTTATGGTCGGAGCCGGCTCGTCTATCGAAAATATGCCTCTTCTGGTATAGTTGCGCGGGTGTCTATAATAGTAATCGAAATCCAACGAGTCACCGAAATATTCGCGGACGGTTAATTGTTTTTCAGATAGATTTGAATGTACGATTTCATCGAGGAAGCCATCCTTCATGTTGATAGCTCCGATGCATACGAACCTTTTCCTACTCTGAGGAACACCGCAATATGAAGCATCTATTACAGTTTCTGTGAGGCCGTATCCCCCCTCCTTAAGGATGGCTCTGGCTTCCTTATATGCATTACTTGAAGCTGCTCTGGCGACATTCTCCATTACGAAAATCATGGGCTTTACTTCGCATATAATTTTGGCATAACATTTTGTTAAGTTCGCT
>CAVHMZ010000075.1:0-4197 GCA_963637225.1 Segatella hominis | reverse complement strand
ATTCCGGACTGTGCAACAAGAGAGATCTTGCTTACAATCATATTATGAAGATGTGGGGCCGAAGCCCCTGTTTGACCCATTCACCCCTTGAAGGATGCGGCTGCGGTATCGGTCAGATCTTTCTGTCCCACCCGATGATGTAGATCGCAGTGAACATGACCGCGACCGCGCCCACAGCTATGAGCACAGCCTTGACATCCTCATCGTAGGACGCTGTGCCTCCCGAATCCCAGACAGGCGGATCGGGAATCCCATCGTCATCATCGCCCGTATCGGGCATTGGCTCGGGCTCTTCCAAGCATACTGCGATAGTTCCCACATAGATCTCGCCTCCCCCCGGCATATCGTAGTTCGGGTCGCTGCTGTCGAACCTCAGATAGACATCATAGGTTCCAGTCTTGGTGGGCGGATCTAACGATTCGCGGCCTTTATCATCCGCATAGACCACCGTGATGCTGCTGTGACCCTTCCCCCCGTCTTTCCAGGATATATCCGGCTTCACCCCGGCCCCCTCATGCGTGTATACGACCAGGGTATGATCGTCCAGCTGCTCGCTGTCAGGCCATCTGACATCAAAATCATCTGCCCCCGCAACGGCTTTTCCGATGCTGACCGCTGCCCTCTCGCCGTCTTCGGGGACATACCGCATGAAGTTGCCTCCGGCTTCGGCATACCAGGACATCGTTCCGCTGTCTGAAACATCCTTCACACGGATGGAGAATTCAGCCGAGTACAAGGATCCGTTGCCGGTCATGGCGACCGTGGCAGTTCCAGGATTCCTCTCGGTCTTTCCGCAAATCCCCCACCAGTTCAGAGTGGCATGTCCCGGCGCAATCCCGCTGATCACCAACTTTACGGTGTGATAGGCCGCATCATAGATGCCTTCATATCCCTGCGACGAACCGCATGACAGCGTCGCCTGTCCGATCTCTATGGTGATTGAAACATCGGCCGGCGCTATGTAATTCCCCGATTGGCCCGTGGCAGCATCCCCTGCCTTGCATACGGCCGTTCTCACGGCGACCTCATAGACGCCGCAGTCCTTCAGTTGAGCCTTCATCTGCGCAGCAGTATACTCCGTGCCGTCCAATGCATATGTGAACTTCCCCTCGTACCCGGCAATCAATGCCGAGGAGATGGATGCTGAAAGGAGCCGCGGCTTTCCGTTGTAGACGACAGACCGCCTGCTCGATGCGGCCGCTTCGGCGCCATCGAATTCCAGCCTGACTTCTGGAGCGTCCGCGGGGTCGATCCTGATGGTGGCTAGTGGGATCCAATCGCCTACATCACCGCCGGTGGCCTCGTAATTGCCGTCATCTCTGGCGACCACGGTCGCATACACATCATATATGCCGGCATCGATCGGTCCGACCTCCGATGCTTCCGATGCGTCCATGTTCCCGCTTGCCAGATACTTCATGACTACATCGTTGTTCTGGGCGCTGCTCCGTTTCCAAGTCGGAGTGATGCTCTTCCCTTTACCGTCGAACTTCCAGACGTAGGCCCCGCCGTCGAAAGAGCTGCCTTCGTCCGGCTCGATGTTCATGTCTGCACCGCCCGCCTCCTTCTTGCTGATGGTCAGCTTCTCGCTGAAGCCCGAAACCGGCCCAGTGAAATTCTGATAATCGAGAGTCAGGACGATGTCGTAGGTTCCTGCCTCGGTTTGGCTATCCGAACCGCTGTAAGTCGCCGTTATCGTCCCTTTCTGGTTGCCCCATTCCCCGACCGTCGCCACGCTCACGGTCTTTGGGGTTCCGTCGTAAGTGTGCGAGAAATCCGTGATCTTGAAATAGCTGGCATCCAAGACCTTCTTCGCTATGTTCCATTCCAGCAAGACAACCGTTTCTGTCCCGTCATCCCAGCAACAGCCCGGCTTGAGAGTGACCTTCGCCACATTCGGCGATTCCGGATCGTTCGCATTGGTCGCTACATTTGCTGTCAGCACGACCAGGCCCGCGTAATCGTAATCCTTGAGGTTCATCGTCTTCGACCAGCCGTCGTACACGATGTCCGGGGGGACGTTGTCTTCGACCGTCGGCTTCGGGATCCCCACATACACTGTGGCGCTTGGCCCAGGAGCCTTGTCATGGTTTCCGGTCATCCGGACCAATGCCGTCCCGAAGCTTGCCGCCGTCTTCTCGTCCGCGCACTGCTTCCAAGTAGTGCCGCCATCCATGCTGTACTGCATAGCCGCCGACGTTCCGGCTATGGCTGCATCTCCATCGGCAGATACGACCCCCGTCAAACCCTCGGGCGCATTGTCTGTTATTTGATCTCCTTTCAGAGCATCCCAGATCTCGAGTTCGACATGAGTGATCTCGTCAGGTATCGTGAATGTCCATATTGCGTGCCCCATCTCATCCGCCCCTTTCTCTCTGACCACTTCCGGAATGCCGGTACCGGACCACCAAGACACATGGAACATCGGCTTGTGGACATAGTCGGCCGATGCCACTTTCATTGAGCCCGATATAGAAGATAGGGGAATCGCCCTGAAGTCTGAATCCAGGGTGAACTTAGTGCCGCCATATTCGATCACCAGGTTCTTCATTGCCTCTCCCTGCGCCTTCTCGTACACGAGATACAGCTTCCCATCGCTGTCATTTCCATGCTCCGGCGGGTTTGCGTCTACGTCACCGGCCCTGAGCAGCATCAACGAAAAAGCCAGCAAGAAGACGGCCGCCACACCGATCCCGATCTGACGTTCGATCCTTCTGTTCAAAAGATGGGCCATGATGCCCACCCCCATAGCAATTCACTGCGGAATCCGTTCATTTGAACCTCCTGTCATGACCGAGCCATCGGGAGGACGGAGAGCGTCTGCACCGGAACCGCCTGCAGATCGCATTCAGATACTGCAATAGCCCCTGTTGTCGAAAGCCGGGTCAATCACAACAGGAAGCGTATAAGACCCTATATCATGATTATTAACACCGATTATAATATTATCTTCGCATATCCGAATTTGCGAAAAAGGGCTGTAAGATTTAGGTTCACTTCGCTCAATGATGCTGCTCGGATGCAAAATCTTCCCATATCGATACAGAATCGAGTGAATGGAGTGGGATGAGATCTCATAATCTGCCTTATTTGATACAATACAGAATGAGAACACAATTTTGGTTTTGTACTAACTTCAATCGTGACCTGATTTTCTAAAATAATTGAATGTATGATGAAAAAATGATATCGATTATGATAAAATAATATAGGTCCGCGACGCGTACCACGAGCCATCATGACGATGACCAGGCAGGGCTATGTCCGCAGAGTGATGGACGACAGGATAGAGCTGTACCTGAAGACGTTCGGGGCGGTCTGCATCGAGGGCCCCAAGGCGAGCGGGAAGACCTGGACATCCCTCAGCCACGCCAACAGCCTCTACAGCGTGGAGAACAAGAAGGACGGCTTCCTGAACCGCAGGATGGCGGCCGATGACCCTGATGTGGCGCTCATCGGCGATCCCCCGCATCTGATCGACGAATGGCAGGACGTCCCCGCCTTATGGGACGCTGTCAGGGACGCGGTGGATGAAGATGCCGGAAAGGGCAGATTCATCCTGACAGGCTCATCGGCTCCGGCGGTCAAAGGCGTCATGCACAGCGGCATCGGGCGCATAGGCACCGTCAGGATCCATACGATGACCCTCTTCGAAACGGGCGATTCGGACGGCAGCGTGTCCCTCAAGGGGCTATTCGATTCTCCCCCGGCTGCAATCAAGTGCAGGAGCCTGGACATCGACGGCCTCATCCGCGCGGTGATCCGCGGCGGATGGCCGGGCAACTCGGGATTCGGCATAGAGCAGTCGATGCTGTTCTGCTCCGATTACCTGGAGAAAGCGGCAGTCGGCGCCAGCACATTGGACGGGAAGCAGCGCAGCATCGTCAAGATGAGGATGCTCATCCGCTCGCTTGCCCGCAACGAGAGCACTCTGGCCAAGAGGAGGAGGCTCATGCGCGACATCGACGGCTGCATCGGCACGGGCGCGTCCATAAACGATTCCACCGTCGCGGACTACGTCGATGCCCTGGAGCGCATCTTCCTGGTCATGGACATCCCCGCATACTCGCCGAAGCTGAGATCGTCGATCCGTGTCGGCAAAGCGGCCAAGAGGCACCTGTGCGATGTTTCGCTGGCCGCCGCGGCCCTCGGGGCAAGCCCGGAGATGCTGAAAGCCGACCGCGAGACGCTTGGATT
>CAVHMZ010000074.1:0-5585 GCA_963637225.1 Segatella hominis | reverse complement strand
TTGTACGACATCTCATATCCGGGGTGGATCTTGGAATCCCATTTCGAGCCTTCGGCCTTCTTCCGGTCCGAAAGTATTTCATTGCGCTGCTTCTTTGTCAAAACTGGACTTCTGGTCATGGTTTCGTCACCTATGCCACGAAGTCCGCTTATTCAACCGTTGCGACTTGTCAGCGAACGACCACTCCGACGCGTGTACACGCGTCGGAGTGGTCGTTCACGAACTGTGTGTTTAGTACAGATGACGAGAACCTGAAACGACCGTGAACCAGCATAATGGATGACTGAACCGACTCTAGAGAGGCGATCCGGAAGGACAGACTTGGTGAAGGCACTGACCGGGATGCGCGGGGCCGGCAAGACCGCAGTCATGCTCCAGCACCTGGAATGCCTCCACTCCACAGGCATCCCCGAAGAGCTCACCTACTATGTGAACCTGGACCTGCTGGGGAAAGAGTTCGGGTCTGATAGACTGGGGGCAATCCTCCAGCCTTGCCCGGATCGCGAAGGCCTTCACCGCACCCTGATCGACTGGCTGCTCGGGCGCGAGACGGTGTGAACCGGCTCAGAACAGCCCCGACAGGAACCTTGCGACTGCCTCCGCATCTCTCAGCACATCGTCGAACGTCACTCCGTTCTCGGAAGACTCAAAGTGGTTGTAGTCCCACCCGATGACCGTGACATCGGAATCATGGTCCTTCTCGAACGGAGGCGCCCTGTTGAAATATGATGTCCCGCCGTGGGCCCCGACTTCTGGATACCCTTGCGGGCTGGCAGGCAGCTTCCCTCTGATCCTGTCGAAATCGGCATCCTTCATAGCCACGTAGGCGCAGAACCACCCGCGCTTCCCGTTGTGCTCCTGAGGTCCGCAACCGTTCCGAAGGGAGCCGAAACGAACCGCGACCTCCATATCGGCGCCTGCGTCCGTGCGGAACGCCTCCACGTGCACCGTATGCTCGTCTTGCTTGAACCACATGGTATCGCTCACAGAAATCCGCGGAAGTTCTTGAAGACCCTGCAGTCATGAACCAGGTCATGAACAAGCCTTCAGACCTCCGGACGGAACCTATATCCGCTGCGCCCCCGATATAGGTTGCGACCCGAGTATACCTGCACCTCTGTACCCTCGCGGTACACGTGCAGGTCAATGCTCAACCCCTCTTCTCTGTTCATCCGTACCTCAGCGCTATCCCGATGCTCCCCTATTAATAGGCCCGGTTGAAAGACCTCTTCCTTCCGACGGTGGACTCCCTATACTCTATGGCCTGCTTGGGGCAGATCTGAAGGCATGAAATGCACAGCCCGCACTTCTCCTCGTCCCAGACCGACTTCACCAGATCCTCTATAAATCGATGCTTTGTAGTCCTGCATCTCTAACCTCAACACCCCAATTTGGGGCTTACACTGTACTATACACACAAACCTTGATTATTAGGATTAAACCAAATAACAATAGATTATTCCTAATGTATTAGGTAAATATTATATTATACCAAATAATACCTAATCACATGGAGATAAAACGCCTCGATTACCTGCAGATTCTGAAGGACTCCTCCGGGAAGACCGACCTGGTGAAGGTGCTGACCGGGATGCGCAGGACCGGCAAGACCACGGTCATGCTCCAGCACCTGGAGCATCTCCGCTCCACCGGTGTCCCTGAAGAGCTCATCTGCTACGTGGACCTGGACCTGCTCGGGAAGGAGATCGGGACGGAAGAGCTGAAAGCCATTCTCCAGCCCTGCCTGGACCGCGAAGGGCTCCACCACATCCTGATCGACGAGATCCAGGACGCGGAAGGATGGGAGAGAGTGGTGGCCATGATGGTCGCCCGCAGGGACTGCGACATATACATCACGGGCTCCAGCTCAAGGATGCTGTCGTCGGAGCTCTCCACGAAGCTCTCCGGACGGTACATGGAGGTTGAGGTCCTGCCGTTCTCGTTCAGGGAGTTCATGGAGCTGCACGGAGGGGACGAGGATGCGAGGCTCCGGGAGTACATCCGCTACGGCGCCCTCCCGTCCATCGAGCCGGAGAGGGGCGACAGGGTGTGCCGCGCCCAATCCGAGGGCGTCTACAGCACCGTGATGATGAAGGACGTGCTCTCTCGCGCGCCCGGGAAGCCGGAGAAGCTGACGGCCGTGTGCAGGTTCCTGTTCTCCAACATAAGGAACGTCACCAACGCCGACAGGATATCTGCGGAGCTGGGGCTGTCCGACGACACCGTCCGCAGGTACCTGGAGGTGCTGACCGAGGCGCACCTGTTCTACCACGCCGAGAGGTACGACATCGTGGGGAAGAAGGTGCTCAAGTCCAAGGGCAAATACTACGCCACCGACCTGGGGGCCAGGAACATCCTGGTGAACGCCAACGAGCTCAGGGACATCAGCGCCCCGCTGGAGAACATAGTCTACTTCGAGCTGCTCCGCAGAGGGTACTCCGTGTTCGTGGGGAGCTTCCGTGACAAGGAGATCGACTTCACCGCCGTGAAAGGCGACGATGTGAGGTACTACCAAGTGTCGCAGACCGTCATGGGCGAGGACACCTACGACAGGGAGATCCGGTCGCTGAAGGCGGTGGACGACAACTACAGGAAGACGGTGCTCACCCTGGACAGGTTCGGGCTGGGGAACGACAACGGGATAATGATCATGAACCTTGTGGATTGGCTGCTCGGGCGCGAAGAGGCATGAGCCTGCTCGGGATGCCCTCCTGATCGGCATCCAGCGGGCCCTGCAGTTATAGAACCGGCCCGTTTCGGCCTTCCCTTTATCTACTTCCTCGCAAATCCGAAGGATGACCCGAGTAAACCCGTGCCTCTATACCCTCGCGGTGCACGCACGGGTCAATGCTCACCCTTCTCCGAACATCCGTACCTGAGCGGTATCCCGATGCTCCTCTCATAGTAGGCCTTGTTGAAGGACCTCCGCCTCCCGACGGTGGACTCCCCGTACTCTATGGCCTGCTTGGGGCAGATCTGAAGGCATGACATGCACAGCCCGCACTTCTCCTCGTCCCAGACCGGCTTCCTGTGGTACACCCTGATGGCCTGGTCGGGGCAGATATCCTCGCAGATCCTGCACTCGATGCACTTGCCGGTGACCGCGAAGGGCTCCGTGACCCTGGCCTCGTCGTACTTCGGATAGACCGACCTCCAGTCCAGGTCCCCGCGGTGCCTGCGGAAGTCGCCGTATGCGTGAGACTTCACCGATTGGGCTATCTCCTCGGCCTCGGCATCTGAGGCTCTCAGGATCTCCGCCTCCTCTTCCTGGGAAGGGGGCTCGAAGGCGAATATGGCGCTGTCCGGCATCTTCACATCATACATCGCATCTATCTTCAGGCGGCCGTCCAGGAGCTCCGCCAGCATGTCGCACGCCCCTCCGGAGTGGCCTCCGCAGGTGGACACGGCGAAGACGCGGCCGGGATTCTTTATGCTGACGCTCTCCGCAAAGGCCCTGACCTTGTCCGGGAGGCCCAGGAAGAACGTCGGGAACACGAAGCCCACGTCCTCGCCCTTGGCGTCGTAGGAGGACCTCCCGTAGCGGACGGCCGCGGCGAGGTCGGTCAGGGGGAGGCCTGCGGCATCCCCTATGCGCCTGGCGACAGAGTAGGAGTTGCCTGTTCCGGAGTAGACGAATATCATGCCGCACGTTTCGGAATCGGGGGATTTTAAGATTTCGTCGAAAGTGAACGGCGTTAAGTCCTGTTCAGAAGAACGGCACCGCCTTTCAAATCTTTCAGTCGAGTAAGGAGTCTCCCTCGCGGGGAAGCCCTTACTCGACTATTACAACGTTCCTATCAGACAGGTAACCTAGCGTTCCAGGAGCTTTCTTTGAGCCGTTACTTCCCCTTCGATCGGCCTCTATATGGCTTGGACAGCATACCATATGGATGCATCCTCAACTCCTCTGACCGTCAGCATCCTGCTCCCGGGACGGTTCTCCGAACGGCATATCGAGCATCAGATCCTCCTCGTCGTGCTCTGCCAGGAACGGAGTCATGTACACAGGCATGAACATGATCTTGCCGTCGGTGCGGAAATCTTTCGGATGTATGACGACAGGGTCCCTGACGATCCGCCCGTACTTGTCGATGAACCTGTCCAGAGAGACATGTGATGACGAGGATGCAGATTTCACCTCTATCGGCATCACCTTGCCTCCGCAGGCCATGACGAAGTCGACCTCGCAGGTGTTGACGTCGTCGCCTCTGTACCTGAACTCATGGAAATGGAGGTCTGCGCCTGCAGACACCAGCATCTGAGCGACGGCGTTCTCGAATATCATGCCCTCGTTCATGGATAGCCTGCCCTTGAGGAACGCCAGGTACACATCCCTCTGATCCAAGATGCCGGTGTCGAACGCAAGCGTCATGAGCAGACCCGTGTCGAGGAGGTAGCACTTGTACATCCCCCTGTCGATGCATATGTTCATGGCAGGATTCGGATCCGAGGTCTCGACGCATCTGTTGCATATCTTAGAGGATGCAAGCCAGAATGCGCTGGACTCGTAATCCGACACGGACGTTCCCGGCATGACCATCCCGGGCGAGAAAACCTTCTTGTGCTTCGACAGCATCGCCGGAATAGTTTCGAACATCTCGCCTGCGTACACCCCGTTGCCGCGCTTGATCCTCAGCATATCGTCCCTGTAGAGGCTGATTATGGCCCTCTTCGCCTCCTCAACCTTGCTCATGCTCCCGGTGGCAATGTACGTCGAGACGGCTTTCGGCATCCCCCCTACGAGCAGGTACCGGCGGAACTTCTCCATAGTGGCCTCGTGGAAGATCCTTCCAACGGGCTCGCGGTTCCGATATGCCTCGCGGAGTAGCGGCATTGTCGTCGTGTCGCCTGTCGCTTCCAAGAACTCCTCGAAGCTCATTGGGTTCATCTGCATCCTCATCTCCTACGACGGTATCAGGATGTCCTTCACGTTCTGCTTTATGGATATCAATGAACCGGTCTCGATGAACCTGTAGTCGGTCTCTTCCACAAGGTACTTGATCAGCTCCCTGGGGGCGGGAACGTCTGCAACTCGTCGAACACGACGAGGCTGTCCTTGCCGTGAAGGGAGACGCGGTACAGCGATTGCAGATGCTCGAAGAGCATGGGAATGTCGTAGCTGTACTTCTCGAAGGCATCGATAGTTCCCGGGACAGGCTTCATGAAATCTATCACAAGGTTGGACTTGAACTCCTTCTTGGCGAACTCTCTGACGACGGTGCTCTTCCCCACTCTGCGCGCACCCTCGATCATGAGAGCATAATCATCGCTGTAATTAGCCTTCCAATCGAGCATCTTTCGTATATGCTTCTCTTGAAGATTCCGCCTTGCATGATTCATAGATGTTCTGGAAGTTGATATAATGATAGATATATGCCATTCTCACAGAGTTTGAAATGCGTGAACTACCCATTCTCACAGAGTAGCGAAATCGCAACCGTAAATATCCTGGGCCCGGATTCGGAAGTTCCCGGATGCTCAAAGGACCTGCCATCTACCGCGCTTGCCCGGTCACAAGGCGGGGACCCTGACGATCTCCGTCCGGGCCTTGGCCAGTTTGGAGCAGAAGCATATCCCCAGCAGGA
>CAVHMZ010000073.1:0-5350 GCA_963637225.1 Segatella hominis | reverse complement strand
GGACTGACGGACCGCAGCAGAAAGCCAGATCAGGATACGTTGCGGCAGCTGACGATACCAGTTTCTTAGAAAAAAATGAAGTTGAACTTCATATTTTTCTTATAGTTGCACTCGGTTAACCGTTCATGATCCCGCGCACGATACTGCCGCACATAGTCAGCGAGATAGCCCTCAGGCCTGTCATCCTGATAACAGGGGCGCGCCAATGCGGAAAGACGACCCTGTGCGAGCTGATCTCGAGAGAACACGGATTCGGCTACGTCACGTTGGCGGACCGCAGCGAGAGGATGATGGCGCGCGAAGACCCCGACATGTTCCTCAAAGTCCATCCGGCACCGCTGATCATCGATGAGGTCCAGTACGCCAAAGGCCTATTCGATTCGATAGAGGCGGCAGTGGACAGGGCGAAGTTCGAGACAGGGCGCAACGAGGGGATGTACATCCTCACGGGAAGCCAGGCATACAGGCTCATGGAGGGCGTCAGCCAATCTATGGCAGGAAGGGTGTCGATATTCGACATGGCTCCCCTCAGCATGAGCGAGATAACCGGAAGGGACGAGGTGCCGTTCACCGTGGATTTCGAGAAGAACATCGAAAGGTCCGCGGAGCTCAAGACGGATGCCAAAGACATCTACAAGGCCATCCTCCGCGGCTCATACCCCGAGCTGCATCAGAAACCGGGGCTCAAGACGTCCAAGTTCTACTCCGACTACGTGGACACGTACATCGCAAGGGATGTCAGCGAGATAATCAGCCTGAAGGACAAGGACAAGTTCCTGAAGTTCATGGGGGTCATCGCCTCTCTGACCGGACAGGAGCTGGTCTACGAGACGGTCTGCAACGCAGTGGGCGTGTCCAAGCCCACCGTCGAGTCATGGCTGGACGTCCTGAGGCTCGGCGGGATCGTCCGCTTGCTGCCGTCGTACAGCGACCGTTCGATGGTGAAGAGCGCAGTGAAGCGTCCGAAGCTGTACTTCTGCGACACAGGCCTGGCCTGCTATCTTTCGAGGATCTGCGATCCGGAGACCCTGAGGGCCGGCTATCTCGGCGGCCCGATGGTGGAGACGTACATCGTCAACGAGATCATGAAGACCTACTCCAACAACGCGGAGCATGCCGGATTCTACTATTTCAGGGACAAGAACGGCAACGAAGTGGACCTGGTGATGGCGAGGGACGGAAAGCTGACGCTGATAGAATGCAAATCGGGCATGACGTTCAGCGCTTCGGATGTCAAAGCGTTCGAAAGGCTGGACCGCTCGGGCTTTGAGATCGGCCCATCCTGCATCATATGCCTTGCGGAGAAAGCGTACCCGCTCAAAGAGAACGTCTATGCGCTCCCCGTGACATCGATCTGAATCTGCGTCTATGCCTTTGGCCCGGCTGCCGGAACTGCATAGGCCCCGCCCAGACATCTGAGGAACCGCAAAGTGCAATAAAAGTGAAAATGGAGGGCTGTCCGGAGACAGCCGCTCCTTTCGGTTTCAGAGGCGCTCCTTGGTCTCCCTGAGCACCTTGGCGATGAACTCGTCCGTTTTCACCGCTCCGAGGTCTCCCGCGTCCCTGCTCCTGACGGCCACGATGGAGCCGTCTTCGGACTCCTTCTCGCCGAGGATGAGCATGTACGGGACCTTCTGGAGCTGCGCCTCGCGGATCTTGTAGCCGATCTTCTCGTCCCTGTTGTCCAGCTCGGCCCTGATGCCGGCTGATTTCAGCTTCGCCGCGACGGAAGATGCGTAATCGAAGGACTTCTCGGACACGGACAGGACCCTCACCTGCACCGGGGACAGCCACACGGGGAACCTTCCCGCGTAGTGCTCGGTCAGGATCCCGATGAACCTCTCGATCGAACCGAACGCCACCCTGTGGAGCATGATCGGCCTGTGCTTCTCCCCGTCGGACCCGGTGTACTCGAGCTCGAACCTCTGGGGCATCTGGAAGTCCAGCTGGATGGTCCCGCACTGCCAGGTCCTTCCGAGGGAATCCTCCAGGTGGAAGTCGATCTTCGGCCCGTAGAACGCGCCGTCCCCTTCGTTCACGACGTAGTCCAGGCCCATCTGCTCCATCGCGCTGATGAGCGCATTGGTCGCCTTCTCCCAGTCCTCGTCGGACCCCATGCTGTCCTCGGGCCTGGTGGACAGCTCGACATGGTACTTGAACCCGAACTTGGTGTACACCTCGTCGATCAGCCTGACAACGCCCTCGATCTCCTGCTCGACCTGGCCGTCGGTCATGAAGATATGGGCATCGTCCTGGGTGAAGCACCTGACCCTGAACAGGCCGTGCAGGGTCCCGGACTTCTCGTGCCTGTGGACCAGACCGAGCTCGCCCATCCTTATGGGCAGGTCCCTGTAGGACCTGGGCTCTGTCTTGTACACCAGCATGCCCCCGGGGCAGTTCATCGGCTTGACGCAGTAGATCTCGTCGTCGATGGTGGTGGTGTACATGTTGTCCTTGTAGTGGTCCCAGTGGCCGGACCTCAGCCAGAGGGCCTGGCTGAGGATCATGGGCGTGGAGATCTCCACGTAATCCTCTCTGTTGTGGAGCTCCCTCCAGTACTCGATGAGGGTGTTCTTCAGGACCATCCCCTTGGGGAGGAAGAACGGGAATCCGGGGCCTTCCTCCATGATGGCGAACAGGCCCAGCTCCTTTCCGAGCTTCCTGTGGTCCCTCTTCTTGGCCTCCTCCAGCATGGCGAGGTGCTGCTCCAATGCCTCCTTGCTGCCGAAGGCGGTCCCGTAGATCCTGGTGAGCATCTTGTTGTGCTCGTCCCCCCTCCAGTACGCTCCGGCGATGGACAGGAGCTTGAACGCCTTGACCGCCTTGGTGTAGAGCGCATGGGGCCCGGCGCAGAGGTCGGTGAAGTCGCCCTGCCTGTAGAAGCTGATGGGGGCATCCTCGGGGAGATCCTCCGCGAGCATGACCTTGTAATCCTCGCCTTTGGACTTCAGGAACTCGATGGCCTCGGCCCTGGGAAGGGTGTAGGCCTCCAGCTTGAGGTTCTCCTTCACGATCTTCTTCATCTCGGCCTCGATCTTCTCCAGGTCCTCGGGGCTGAAGCCGCCCTCCTTGTCGAAATCGTAGTAGAACCCGTCGTCTATGGCGGGGCCGATGGCCAGCTTGGTGCCGGGATAGAGCCTCTGGACAGCCTGGGCCATGATGTGGGATGCGGTGTGCCTGAGGACAGGAAGTTCGTCTTCGGTCTCGCGCACGGATCCGTCAGCATAGAGCGCCTTCATTGTCGATCATCTCCGGCCCGTCTCGTCGCGCGCGTGCGCGCTCTCATAGGGCCAATGTCCGGCCGAGTACGTTTGGCCGTTCTTATAGTTGGCGAGGACATGGCCGGGCATCCGGGGCAACCTTTATGTAAGGGGACGGGATAGACGGGCTTACATCATGGCCGGGATAGGGTAGCTTGGTTATCCTAGGGGACTGTGGATCCCTTGACTCGGGTTCAAATCTCGGTCCCGGCCCTCATCCGTGTTCTCCCGATGCTCCGTCCGTCACCGTTATCATCATGCAGGTGCGTCCGCTCTCTGTATGACGGATCCTGCCCGCGAGAAGTACGAGGATCTCAGCAGCAAGTGCACAGGCTGCGGGAGATGCCTGGATGTGTGCCCTTCCCACCGCTACGGCGGCTGCGATCCGGTGGCGGTCGCGGAAGGCGACCTGGAGAAGGTATTCGACTGCGTCGGATGCGGGGCGTGCGCCAGGGTGTGCGAGCACACCCGGCCGAAGGAGATGATGCTCGCCGCCTACTGCATCGTCATCGGGAAGCCGATCGACCCCGCCTTCCACGACATCGGGCTGGCGAGGTATCCGATGGAGGACGCCCCCGGGCTGGGCCTGGAGCCGGTCTGGAACGGGGACGACGTCTATGTCATGCCGGGATGCACCGCGAAGTGCGACGTGCCCTACGTGGTGTACTCCGCATCGGCGGCGATGAGAGGGATGGATGTAAGAGCGTGCGAGGTCCCGGAGATGACCTGCTGCATGTACCCGATCCAGTTCGGCGTGATGACGGACGAGGAGCGCAGGTCCTACAGGGACAGGATGTGCGAGCGCTCGAAAGGGAAGGACCTGGTGATGCTGTGCCCCGGATGCGCCGAGATCACCAAGAGGGACGGGTCCCAATGCGAGCACATCATCGAGTTCCTGCACAGGCATCTGGAAGACCTTCCCGTGTTCGGGAACGGGACGAAGGTGTCGCTGGAGCCGGGATGCTCCGCCCTGGACTTCTTCGGCAAGATGAGGGAAGTCGTCGAGAAGATGGGGTTCGAATGGGTCGGCAACGAGCCGGGATGCTGCGGGAAGAGGTCCCGCAAGGCCGCCGCGCCCATGATGGCCGAGAGACAGGAGGCCGCTAAGGATGCGGACATCATCGTCGTCGGATGCCCCATGTGCCAGAGCAAGTACGATGCGGTCAACGGCGGGAAGCCTTCGGCGTACATAACCGAGCTTGTCGCCGCGGGATTCGGGGACACGGCATCGCTGGAATGCCACCGCATATCCTTGGGCAACCGTTTTCAAACAGCTCCGCATCCCCAGGCCTGGAGTTCGAAATGACCTGGGAAGGAAAGCTCAACAGAATCGACGGCAACAGATGGGAGATCCCCATGGACGAGTCCGCGGGGATGCGCACCAACGCCGTCATCTACGCAAGCGAGGAGATGATCTCCTCGATCAGAGCGGACAATGCGCCCCAGCAGGCCGCCAACGTCGCCTGCCTGCCCGGGATCGTCGGAAGCTCCATGGCGATGCCCGACATCCACTGGGGATACGGGTTCCCGATCGGCGGCGTCGCCGCCGTCGACGGCTCGGAAGGCTCCATCTCCCCCGGAGGCATAGGGTTCGACATCAACTGCGGGGTCAGGCTGATCAAGACCGACCTGACACCGGAAGACCTCAGAGGGAGGAAGGACGTCCTCGTGGACGAGCTCTACCGCAACGTCCCCTCCGGGCTGGGTTCCAAAGGGCTCGCCAAGATCGGGTATCCCGAGCTGGACGAGATCCTCGCCAGAGGATCCGAGTGGGCGGTGGAGAACGGCTACGGCTGGGAGAGGGACCTGGAGGTCACCGAGGAGTGCGGGCGCATGGAAGATGCGGACGCATCCGCAGTCAGCGACAAGGCCAGGAAGAGAGGCCTTCCCCAGCTGGGGTCGCTGGGGTCCGGGAACCACTTCCTGGAGCTGGACCTGGTCGAGAACGTCTTCGACGAGAGGATCGCAAAAGTCTACGGGCTCAAGGAGGGGACGGTGACGGTCACCGTCCACTGCGGCTCCAGGGGATGCGGCCACCAGATAGCCACCGATTACCTCCAGGAGATGGAGCGCTACATCAAGCAGAACTC
>CAVHMZ010000072.1:0-2356 GCA_963637225.1 Segatella hominis | reverse complement strand
CTCGAGCACCGTGTCGATGGTGATGCCCTTGTCCTCCATCTTCCCCGCATCGGGGGTGACGACGAGCCTCATGTTCGTGAGGTCCGTCTCGATGCTCGCCACGTCGATGAGCGAGGTCATCTCGATGTTGGAGGCCACGTACTTGGCGATGTTCTCGTCCTGGGCCGCCGTGCCGGTGAGGGGGATCTCCATGGACGGCGTGCTGGGCACGCGCCTGGCATCCACGATCTCGATCAGCCTGGGCAGGCCCTGGGTGACGTTCACGTTCGCGACTCCCGCGTAGTGGAACGTACGCATGTTCATCTGCGTGCCGGGCTCTCCGATGGAGTGCGCCGCCATGACCCCTGCGGACTCGTTCTGGTCCATGAGGTGGGCGGCGTACTGCCTGTTCGCCTCTATCAGGAGCTTCTCGCAGGTCTCGTCGTCCAGGCCGGCATGCTCGATGCGCTTGGCGATGTCCACCATGATCTTCATGGGGAGCTTCAGCTCCAGCTTCTCCATCATGCCCTTGAGCCTGAGCTCCTCCTCGGAGAACCGGTACGGGTTGGTGACCTCCTCCATCCTCTCGACGGGGACGATTTCCTCGACCTCCTTCTTCACCTTGGCGGACGGGACCCTCTTCCCGATCTTGGCGATCAGGGATTCCGCCTCCTCCCGGGTGAGCCCCAGCTCGGCCAGGGACTCGGCCCCCGCTTCGCTGATGGCGGTCATGGAGCTGTACTTCGTGAGGACGAGCGAGGCGACCTCTTCGCTGACGCCTCTGTTCAGGAGCGCTTTGAGCGTGTCTTTCTTTGCCATTATCACTCACCTCCGCCGTCGAAGTCGGACTCGTACCCGTCGGCATCGTCCGAATCCTCGGAGTCCTCGTCGTAGTACTCCATCTCGTCCTTCTCGAGGGATCCGTAGTCTCCTCCGACATCCTTGCCGTCCACATGGAGCAGCTCGTCGGCCTTGTCGCCCAGGACGGCGGCGAACACGTCGTCGAGGTCGACGGCCTTACCCCTGACGGACCTGGCGGGATCCACCCCGTCCTCTCCGTACCTGAACTGGACGACGGTCCCGATGGTGTTCCTGACCGTTCCGTCGGCCGTGAGCTTCAGGTCTTCCAGAGCGGAGACGAGACGCCTCTGCATGTATCCGGACCTGGACGTACGGACGGCGGTATCGACCAGGCCTTCCCTTCCTCCCATGGCGTGGAAGAAGAACTCGGTCGGCGACAGCCCGGACTTGTAAGAGTTGGAGCAGAATCCCCTGGCGTAGGCGCCCAGGTCCCCTTTCTCGAAGTGGGGCAGGGTCCTGTCGTGGTATCCTCTGGACAGCCTCTCTCCGCGGACGGCCTGCTGGCCGACGCATCCTGCCATCTGGGACAGGTTGAGCATGGATCCGCGGGCGCCCGCCTTGGCCATGATGACCGCGGGGTTGTCCATCCCCAGATGCGCTCCGGCAATGGTCCCCGCGCCGTCGCGGGCTTCTCCCAGAGTGTTCATGACCGTGACCTCCAGGGTCTCCCTGAGGGAGCGCCCGGGCATCTGCTCGAGGGTGCCGTCGCGGTAGGACTCCACGAGGCTGGACACCTTGCTGATGCATTCCTGGGTGTTGCTGCTTATCTGGAGGACGGCCTCGTCGGGTATGTCCTCGTCGCTGATCCCCGTGCTGAACCCGTGGTTCATCAGAGCGCCCAGGGCGAGCCTGGTGACCTGGTTGATGAACTTGGCCGCGCGGTCGGAGCCGTAGTCTCTGGCGATGTGGTCGAGGATCTTCCCTTTGCTGTTCCCGATCGCCTTCACGTCGATGGTCCCGCACTCGAGCTTCCCCTCGCGGATCTTGACATACGCGTCGTAGGGGCAGTCCTCCTTCTGGCAGGGCTTGCAGTTCCGGCAGATGTTCGCCTTGAACGTGATCCTGAAGTCCTCGGGGAGCACGATGGAGAACAGGTCCTTCCCGTTCCAGTACTCCTCGCCCTTCTCGTCGACCTTGGGCTCGGGGATCCTGATGTCGTCGAGCTTGAACAGGATGTTCATGGCCTGGAACCTGTCGAACCTGGGGTTGTTGTGCGTCAGGAAGTAGGCTCCGGTGATGTGGTCGTGGATTGCTCCGATGATGGGCCCTCCGTACCTGGGGGACAGGATGTTCTCCTGGACCTGCATGAGGATCCTCGCCTCGGCGCGGGCCTCGTCGGACTGGAGGACGTGCATGTTCATCTCGTCCCCGTCGAAGTCCGCATTGTAAGGGGGGCAGTCGGTGAGGTTGAACCTGAAGGTGCGCCCTTCCATGATCTTGACGCGGTGGGCCATCATGGACATCCTGTGCAGCGAAGGCTGCCTGTTGAACAGGACCACGTCCCCGTCGATGAGCT
>CAVHMZ010000071.1:0-3345 GCA_963637225.1 Segatella hominis | reverse complement strand
CCTCACGGGGCGGATTTCAAATATGAGCATCTGTTCCGACAGCCCATGAAATCAGTAATAGTGCTCCTAGGGCCTCCGGGATCCGGCAAGGGAACCCAGGGGGAGAAGCTCAGCGAGGAGCTGGGCTATGTCAGGCTCTCCACCGGCGACATGCTCCGCGAAGCCGTCAGGAACGGCACCGAGCTCGGAAAGAAGGCCAAGACGTTCATGGACTCCGGCGCGCTGGTCCCCAACGACCTCATCATCGGGCTCATGAAAGAGAAGATCGCCCAGGCCGACGGCGGAGTCATCCTCGACGGGTTCCCCAGGACCGTGGAGCAGGCGGATGCCCTTGCCCAGCAGCTCGATGTCGACCTCGCCCTGAACCTCGACGTGGATGATGATGAACTTGTCAACAGACTCACCAAGAGGCGCTCCTGCCCCGACTGCAACGCCGTCTACCACCTTGTCTACAACCCTCCGAAGGCCGAGGGCGTCTGCGACAAGTGCGGAGGAAAGCTCTACCAGAGGGACGACGACAAGGAAGAGACCGTCCTCAACAGGCTCAAAGTCTACCGCGAGAACACCATGCCCCTCATCGGCTACTACGGCGGCAAGGGCACCCTCGTCACCATCAAGGGCGTCGGCTCCATCGACGACATCTTCGCACAGGTCAAGAAGGCCGTGCAGTAAACCTGTCCTGGCACGATGCTCCGGGAGCCTGTCCGGAACGGGCTCCCGGGCGTGCCTCCGGCGCATCCTTCATGCATAGTTTTAAGAATAATGAAGGAATCGGGAGGTTCGATAGCCTCGTAGTGTAGTGGTCAATCATGCGGGACTCTGGATCCTGCGACCTCAGTTCGAATCTGGGCGAGGCTACCATTACTTCTGCAACCCCCGAACGCGTTGCGGCAATCCGTTCCGCGCGTATTGCCAATCGTTATATCCAGCACCCGCTTATCCTTCCCCCAGAGGATTATCATGATCAGCAGAGACGAGGTTCTCGGCAATCTCGAGAAATACAATCTGAAGGAGGCCAAGATCGGCGTGGTCGCATCCCACTCCGCTCTGGACACCTGCGACGGAGCCGTTTCCGAAGGGTTCAGGACCGTCGCGGTCTGCCAGCAGGGCAGGGACGCCACATTCTCCAAGTACTTCAGAGCTCAGAGGGATCCACAGGGCAACATCGTCCGCGGGGTCGTCGACGAGCCCGTGGTCCTGGACAAGTTCAGCAGCATCCTGAAGCCCGAGGTCCAGCAGAGCCTGATGGCCAACAACGTCCTGTTCGTGCCCAACAGGTCCTTCGTGTCCTACTGCGGCATCGACGCGGTCGAGAACGACTTCGCCATGCCCATGGTCGGCAGCAGGAACCTGCTCCGCTCCGAAGAGAGAGGAGACGAGAGGGACTACTACTGGCTGCTGGAGCAGGCCGGCATGCCCTTCCCCAAGAAGGTCGAGAGGCCCGAGGACATCGACGGCCTCACCATCGTGAAGGTCCACCACAAAGTCAAGAAGCTCGAGAGGGGGTTCTTCACCGCAAAGGACTACGACCAGTTCGTCGAGAAGTCCAACGAGCTCATCGCCCAGGGCGTCATCGAGGAGAACTTCCTGGAGCACGCCAGGATGGAGCAGTACATCATCGGCCCCGTCTTCAACCTGGACTTCTTCTACTCGCCTCTCGAGGAGAAAGGCGAGAAGATCGAGCTCCTGGGAGTCGACTGGAGGTTCGAGAGCTCCCTGGACGGGTACTGCAGGCTCCCCGGCAAACAGCAGGTGGAGCTGGAGAACGACGGCATCATCCCCGAGTACACCGTGTGCGGCCACAACTCCGCCACCCTCAGGGAGTCGCTGCTCGACAAGGCCTTCGGCCTGGCCGAGAAGTACGTCGCCGCGACCAAGAAGTTCTACGACCCGGGGATCATCGGGCCGTTCTGCCTCCAGACCTGCGTCGACAAGGACCTGAACTTCTACATCTACGACGTGGCGCCCAGGATCGGCGGCGGGACCAACGTCCATATGTCCGTCGGGCACCCCTACGGCAACACCCTCTGGAGGCAGGAGATGTCCTCCGGAAGAAGGCTCTCCATGGAGGTCCGCAGGGCCATAGAGCAGGAGAGGATCGAGGAGATCATCACCTGAGGCGATAAGATGGACATGAAGAAGTTCGCAGTCGCGGCCATAGCCCTCACGGCGGTGCTGTGCGTCATCCCCGTGGCGGATGCCGCGGAGATAACCGACACCCCCGACGGGACTCTTAGCTTCGACAACATGAGCGGCGGAGACATCTCGTTCACCGTCCACAGCGAGAAAGAGTTCGACATGACGGTCACGGTCACCGAGGGCAACAGGACGGTCGCAGAGACGACAACCAAGGTTCTCATCGGCGACAATGCCGTCTCGATCCATATCAGCGACCCTTCGCCCGGCACCCACCAGTACAGAGTGACCTGCGGCCCCGACACAGAGTTCGACGGCAGGACCGGGTTCAACGTGACCGCCGACGTGAGCAAGAATGTCCTGTCCAACTGGGTGACGTACCTGGTCATCGCGATCGTGATCATCGTCATAGCGGTGTTCGCATACATGAAGATCCGCGACACGCCCAAGAACAAGCCCGAGATGACCTTCGAGGAGCTCGAGGCCCAGAGGAAGGCCAAGATGGCCGAGAAGGGGAAGAAGAAGTCCAAGGAGCCTGCGAAGACCACCGAGAGGCAGAGATATCTGGCCGGCAAGAAGAAGAACTGACCTTCAAGGCAGGGGCGACCCCGCCTTCAAACCTCTCCATCCCGGATCCGAATCCGGAGCCTTCTCGAGGACTGGCATCGAGGTTCTCATATTCCTGAAGTTCCACCCCTGGACGTGAAGCGGCAGGATTGGCATAATACTCAAGAACCGGCCAAGAACAGGAATAACCTGATATTCGAATCGAAAATCGCAGCTTCGGAGGAGAAGCTGGACTCCGAAGTGGAGGATGCCATCAGGCAGATCCACAAGAAGAGGTACTATCTCGGCATGCCCGGAGAGGTCGTGCTCGTCGGTCTGGCGTTCTGGGCGAAGGTCCCCAAGGGGAGGATCGAGGTCATCGACAACGGCCCCGACGGGACTGCCATGCTCGGACAGCAGTATCGAGGGTTAGCCGCGTTCGGCATTCCGGCCGCGATGCCCGAATGCTTATCAGAATGCAAGAGATATGATGCATCATGAAACAGATAGATCTTGGAGGAGCATCGTTCGCAGATATCCGCGAGATGGACAAGTACTACGTTGACAAGACGCTCCTGATCAAGGACATCCTCAGCTCTAACGACAAGGGAGTCTATCTGTTCGCCCGTCCCCGGAGGTTCGGGAAGACCCTGAACATCTCCA
>CAVHMZ010000070.1:0-5524 GCA_963637225.1 Segatella hominis | reverse complement strand
CCCCGCGAGTCCGCAGACCTGACGCTGAAGGCCAAAGGCTACTCCGCCGAGCTGGAGAAGATGTCCGCGGAGGTCAAAGAGATGCAGAGCAGGCTGGCGGAGAAAGGGAGGTCCCTCGTGATCGTGTTCGAGGGATGGGATGCTGCCGGGAAGGGAGGGAGTATCAAGCGCCTCACCAAGGCCCTGAACCCCCGCGGGTACACCGTCTATCCGGTGGCCGCGCCAGTCGGGGACGAGAGGCTCCATTCCTACCTGTGGAGGTTCGCCTGCAAGATGCCGGCAGCAGGCCATATCTCCATATTCGACAGGTCCTGGTACGGGAGGATGATGGTGGAGCCCATCGAGGGCTTCTGCACGCCCGACGAGTACAGCAGGTCCGCCTCAGAGATCAGGGGGTTCGAGAAGATGATCGTCGATTCCGGAGGGATCGTCATCAAGTTCTGGATGGAGGTCAGCCCCGAGGAGCAGCTGGAGAGGTTCAAGTCCAGGCAGACCGACCCGGCCAAGAGCTGGAAGATCACCGACGAGGACTGGCGCAACAGGGAGAAATGGGACGTCTATGAAGGGTACATCGATGCCATGATCTCGTCGACCAACATGCCCGAGGCCCCGTGGGTAGTAGTGGAGTCCGAGGACAAGAAGTACGGCAGGCTCAAGGTGCTCAGGACGGTCAGGGACATCCTCCGGAAGGAGCTGGACTGATCCCCGCCGACTGATTGATATACGTCGATCGACGGAGGTCGCTTTCGACATTGTTATATAGCGTCGGCAAAATGCCATTGCCGATGATCGACGAGTTCAAGCAGAGGATCGCCGGCGAGATCGCAATCTCGTCGGATCCCGGCAAGACCATCAGGAAATGGAGGGAGGAGTTCGGCCTCTCCCAGCACCAGCTGGCGGACGCGATGAGCGTCTCCCATTCCGTCGTCAGCGACTACGAGTCCGGGAGGCGCAAGTCCCCCGGGGTCAACGTCGTCAGGAAGATGGTCGATGCTTTCATAGAGCTCGACAAGGAGAACGGCTCGCCCGTGATATCGAAGTACAATCCGGACTTCAAGCTGGATTGCATCATAGACATGGACGAGTTCCCGGGAGGCGTCGGCGTGGAGCAGTTCATCGCGGCCATCTCGGGGAAGAACCTGAACCCGGACAAGGCCCTCTCGAAGTCCATCTTCGGATACACGATAGTGGACTCCCTGAAGGCCATCCTGTCCCTGGGTTCGGAGGACTATCTCAAGATCTACGGGGGGAACACCGAGAGGGCGCTGATATTCACCAACGTCCACTTCGGGCGCTCCCCCATGGTCGCCGTCAGGGCGCATCCGCTCACGCCCGGGATGGTGGTGTACATCAGACCGGACAAGACCGATCCGCTGGCCGTCAAGCTGGCCCAGCTGGAGCGCATCCCGCTTGTCACCACCGACGTGGACGTGGACGAGATGAAGGCCAGGATGAGATCCCTCAAGGAGGGGATATGATGGATGTAGGAATCGTAAGTTACGGAGGTTACATCCCCAGATACAGGATCAAGCCCGAGGAGATCGGGAGGATCTGGGGAGTGGATGGGAAATCTATGGGGAAAGGCCTGATGATCTATCAGAAGTCGGTCCCGTCGCCCGACGAGGATGTCGTCACTATCGCCACCGAGGCGGCCAGGTACATGATGGCCAGGGTGCCCGAGGTTGACCCCAAGGACATCGGCGCCATCTACGTCGGGTCCGAGTCCCACCCCTATGCGGTGAAGCCGACATCGACCATCGTCGCGGAGGCCATCGAGGCCACCCCGGCCATGACCGCCGCGGACATGGAGTTCGCATGCAAGGCGGGGACCGCCGGCATCCAGGCGTGCATGGGGCTTGTCGGATCGGGAATGGTCAAGTACGGCGTCGCCATCGGCGCGGACACCTCCCAGGGAGCCCCGGGGGACGCGCTGGAGTACTCCGCGTCTGCCGGAGGGGCCGCATACCTGATCGGATCCGAGAAGATCATCGCCAGGATCAACAAGACCCTCAGCTTCACCACCGACACCCCCGACTTCTGGAGGAGGGAGGGGCAGCCCTACCCCCTGCACGGAGGGAGGTTCACCGGCGAGCCGGCCTACTTCAGGCACATAACATCGGCCGCCAAGATGATGATGGAGGCCATGGGCACGCAGCCTTCCGACTACAATTACGCCGTGTTCCACCAGCCCAACGGGAAGTTCCCCAGCAGGGTCGCCGCCCAGCTCGGCTTCACGCCCGAGCAGATCGAGCACGGCCTGCTGACCCCAAACATCGGGAACACCTACAGCGGTGCCGTCCCGCTCGGACTGGCCAACGTGCTGGACCACGCGGGGCCCGGAGACAGGATCTTCGTCACCTCCTACGGGTCCGGCGCAGGGAGCGATGCCTTCGACATCACCGTCACCGACGAGATGAGGAACTACAAGAAGCAGAACGCCCCCGTGCTCGAGAAGATCATGGAGGGCCCGATCTACCTGGACTACGGGCTCTATGCCAAGTTCAAGGGCAAGATCGTCATGCCGGAGTGATACGATGAGGGATGTAGCAATCATAGGAGCAGGAGTCACCAAGTTCGGCGAGCTCTGGAACAAGTCGTTCAGGGAGATCGGCATCGAAGCCGGGATCAGGGCCATGGGCGATGCCGGGCTCTCCGGGAACGAGATCGACGGAGTGTTCATCGGGAACATGTCCGCAGGGCGCTTCATCAACCAGAAGCACATCGACGCGCTCATCGCAGACTATTCGGGAATGGCGACGAACCATCTGCCCGCCGTCAGGGTGGAGGCCGGAGGAGCTTCCGGAGGAGTCGCCTTCAGGCAGGCGGTCATGGCCGTCGCATCAGGCATGCACGACATCGTGCTTGTCGGAGGAGCGGAGAAGATGACCGACATGGACGACGTCTCGATCAACTCGGTTCTGGACGCCACCGCGGACGCGGAGTGGGAGGCCGGGATGGGAGTCACCTTCGCCGGGCTCCACGGGATGATCGCCCAGCGCATGATCCACGACGGCATCGCCACCAGGGAGGAGATCGCCTCCTTCGCCGTCAACAGCCACTACCACGGCTCCCTGAACCCCAACGCACAGTTCAGGAAGGCCATCACCCTGGACACCGTCCTCAGGTCCGGACCCGTCGCATCGCCCCTCGGCATGTTCGACTGCGCCCCCATCTCCGACGGAGCGGCAGGCCTGGTGCTCTGCCCCCTGGAGGATGCCAAGAAGTACACCGACTCCTACGTCAAGGTCAGCGCCGTCGCGCAGGCCAGCGACACCCTCGCCCTCTTCCAGAGGCCCGACATAACGACCTACGGGGCGACCGTCGCCGCAGCCGAAGCTGCGTACAGGCAGGCGGGCATCACCGCCGCCGACATACAGGTCGCCGAGGTCCACGACACGTTCACCGTGTCCGGGATCATGGCCCTGCAGGACCTGGGCTTCTTCAAGAAGGGGAAAGCGGGGAAAGCGGTCATGGCCGGCGAATGCCAGCTCGGAGGAGGGAAGGTGACGGTCAACACCTCCGGAGGCCTGAAGGCCCGCGGGCACCCGATAGGAGCCACCGGCGTGGCGCAGATCGTCGAGCTCGTGGAGCAGCTCAGGGGATCCGCCGACAAGAGGCAGGTCGAGAACGCCAAGTACGGTCTGGCGCAGAACACCGGAGGCACCGGGTCTGCAGTTACCGTCAGCATCCTGGAGGCGATGTGATGTCTTCTGTAGCGAGAGAGTGGAGGGAGATCCCCGGAAGATACAACCTCAAGGGGACCAAGTGCGGGAACTGCGGAACCAAGTACTTCCCCAGGCGCGACTTCTGCCCGAAGTGCCGCCGTGCCGGAATCGGCAAGATCGAGGAGTACACCATCGCGAGGACCGGAGAGGTCTATTCCTTCTCCATCATCTACGATGCGCCCGCGGCGAACAACCTGATCAAGCCCTACGCGGTCGTGCTGGTCAAGACCGACGACGACGTCATGGTCACCGGCCAGCTGGTCGATGTGAGCCCCGAGGACGTTAAGATCGGCCTCAAGGTCAGGGCCGTCCTCCGCAAGCTCGATGCCGACGGAGCAGCCGGCATCATCCACTACGGCTTCAAGTTCGTGCCGCAGTGATTAAACGGGGCGCAAGCCCCCATTTCCTTCCTTCATCTGGAAGACTGTCCGTCATTCTCCAATGAAGATTCCAGTATGTCCTTCAGACCTATGTCGCCTGCAAGAGGGATTCCCGAATAGCATCCTTCGAGGTACCTCTTCTGCACGTTGGTCTTTATGTTCGGCGGTTCCCTCGACTGGATGCTGGCGATCATCTTGAACCCGTTGCGGTCTATCGAGATTATGAAGATGCTGGGCGCGTCAGCGTTCGCCATCAGCGCAGTCGCATGAACAGTGGCGATGAGCTGCCCTGTGATGTCCGGGATGCATTGGCCTATCAGCTGCGACACCAACAGGCTGTGGACGCCAGTATCCATTTCGTCGATGACCACCACTCTGCCTCCTGTGCACAGGAGCAGGTACGAGAGGATGCCCAACAGATGCCTGATGCCAGAAGATTCTCTTTCGGCAGGTATGCACCTTATCTTCCCGGCGATCCTCTTCTCGAAGAACAGCTTGTACCTGACCGCCCCATCACCGCCATCCTCTTTCTGAAAATAAACGGATCTGATATCGGAACAGAGCCTGCTGAAGAGCTTGGACAGGACGGACTCAGCCCTGTCGAGGTCTCCGGCCTGTGAGGACGGAATCATGCCCGACGGCAGCTGAATCTCCCTGCAGGATGGTATGAACCTGCGGCCCCTCCCGATCACCACCAGCGATCTGATATACTCGAGAAATGAGCGGATGTTGGCCGCCGTTACGGAACTGAAGTAGCTCTCGCCCTTGGCAGCGTATTCGTGCATGAGTATCGACATGAACGTGTGCTCGCCCCAATATTCTCCGATGAGCTCGTTGATCTCCTTGCGATAGCTTCCCGAGACCAAGCTCTTCTGCAATCTTGCGTCATCGAATGTGATTCTGAAGAGGTTGCCCCTGTTCTTCGATACGATGTAATCGAGGCTCTCAGCCTTCAGTCTGTTCTCCTCATCGAACTCCAGGCTGTAGGTGGCCTCATGCCCCTCGATCTCGAACCTGAACTCCAGAGACATGCCCTCTTCGGAGCCGATCATGCGGTATTCCCCGACGATGCCGCTGAGATCCGGGGCCTCTTCTCCCACACAGCAGCTCTTTTCGGGTAGCATTGTCATGGTCGAACGCCCCAAGAAGATCAGGGAATCTACGAGGTTGGACTTCCCCGAGCCGTTCTCTCCGAATATGAAGGCATGATCCATTGCCCTGCCGCGCTTGTCTGCAAGGTCCAGAACGATATCGTCAAACGACTCGAAATTCCTCAAAGACAGCCATCTGATTATCTGTATCGATGAGCAGGATGCCTTGGCATCATATAATCATTTCATTTTATCAGATAATCAGTAAAATTTTTACTTAATCATGAATAAAGTGTTTCAAGGCATCGGGCCGTGCTGTCCTGGACAG
>CAVHMZ010000069.1:15918-16286 GCA_963637225.1 Segatella hominis | reverse complement strand
TGGCGGTCGGCGGCCATCCTGATGTAGTACTTGTACTGCGGGATCGAGGCTTCGGTGCCGGTCCCGTCCTTATACATCTGCCCCACCATATACATGGAATCGGCATCCATGCCGTCGGCGGCATCCTTGAACAAGCTGAAGGCCTTGGCCTCGTCCTTCTCCGTGCCGATGCCCTCGAGGTAACACTCTGCCAGCCTGGCCCGCGGAGCGCCCATTAGCCCTGCCGATGCAACGCACCTCTCGAAGTGCTCCTTGGGATCGCCGTGCCTGGGCTTCTTAGATGCGGCGCGCGCATAGCGCGCCCCTGCGGCATAGCCTCGATCCCGCAGTACAAGTACTACATCAGGATGGCCGCCGACCGCCATAAC
>CAVHMZ010000069.1:5387-15773 GCA_963637225.1 Segatella hominis | reverse complement strand
AGCGCTTCGCTCTCCTCGCAGTCGTGCTCCCTTCCGCGGAGAGCCTCCGAAGCCGACACGAGCATCTTCGCGACAGAAGCCGTGGCGAAACGGGAGTACCATGCGAAGGCCTGCTCCGGGTCGGGATCGGTCCCGATGCCGTCGTCCAGACGGCGGGCGGCCTCGTACATCGATCCGACGTTTCCCGCATCCGCCGCAGCAAGGTACCATGCGAATGCCTTGGCCCGGTCGGCCTCGACGAAGACCCCGTTCTCGTACAGACAGGCGAGCTCGTAGGCGGCGCGGGGGTGCCCGCGCCTGGATGCCAGCTCCATCAGCTCTATGAACCGGCCGATGTCGCGGGAGACCCCGCGGCCGTCGCGGTACAGCATCCCCAGCTCATAGGCGGCATCGATGCTGCCGTGCCCGATGGCCTTGCCCAGCCATTCCGCGGCATCGATGTAGTCCTGCTCGGAAGTGGCCGTGCCGGCCAGCAGCGAGCCGTAGTTGAACTCGTCATAATGGAATCCGCTGGATGCCAGCCTGAGGAGCGCGCTGCGCAGCTCCCCGATCCCCGAGGCATCCTGCGCCAGGAGGATCGCGTACTTCCTGCGGGCCTGGGTGCTTCCTGCCTCCGCCGCTCCCCTGTACATGTCCCGGGCCCTGCCCCTCTCCCCTTGAGTGACGAGTATGTCCGCGTACTCGGCCATCGCCATGGGATGGTCCTTCTCCGACGCCTTTTTGAGCCACTCTATGTAGAGCCCGCGGTCTGCCTCGCAGCCGTTGCCATCGCGGTAGAACGTGGCAAGGCGGTACATGGCGCCGGATGCGCCGTCCTCGGCCAGCGACTTGGTGATCTCGAACGATTCGGTTATGGAGCGCTTGTACGCGGCGCACACCTCTTCCGACGGGCCGTCCATCTTGATGGTCTTGTCCGCCAGCCACACCGCCCTTTCGCACGTGGACTCCACGACCCCGGTGCTGTGGGACGTGAACAGCACGGTCTTGCCCTCCCTGACCAGGTTCTTGAGGTGCTCCGATGTCTTGGCAGAGAACGCCGCGTCCCCCGTGCTCAGGGCCTCGTCGATGATATAGATGTCCGCATCGACGTTGATCATGACCGCGAAGGCCAGACGGGACTTCATCCCCGAGGAGTATGTCCTCACGGGATTGTCTATGAACGCGCCCAGGTCCGCGTACTTCATGATCCTGTCGACGCTCGCGGCGATCCTGTCGCGGGTTATCCCGTACAGCTCGCTGCGGATGATTATGTTCTCCCTGCCGGTGAGGTCCGGATGGAACCCCATGCTCAGCTCCAGGATGCTGGCGACGCTTCCCTTGACCTCCACGTCGCCCTCGTCTGGCACCAGGATGCCGGAAACCAGCTTCAGGAAGGTGCTCTTCCCCGCGCCGTTCCTTCCGATGATGCCGACCACCTCTCCCCTGCGGATATCGAGGCTGACATCATGGAAGACGTTGAACTCCATCTTCTTCTTGCGGAACCTCTTCGACTCGGGGCCGTCGATCATGAACGATTTCGACATCCCCCGCACGCGGATGACCGCTTCGTCTTCCATCGCAGCACCTCCGGGAGCCTGTTCTTGTAATGCTCGAAGATCGCCCACCCCACCAGGAACGTGCTGATGGCGAGGCAGCAGCAGATCAGGACCTGGGCCAGATCGGGCATCCGCGTGTAGTAGATCAGGTCGTGGAAGACCTCGACGAAGTATGTGAACGGGTTGTACCATACGATGGTCTCCAGGACCCCGGTGGCCTCGCTGGCCATGAAGAACGTCGGGGTTATCCAGACCACCAGCCGCATGGCTATCGCCATGAAATGGCCCAGGTCCCGGAAGAAGACGCATGCCGTCGACAAAGCCAGAGAGCATCCCAGGCCGAAGACGAACATCACGATCAGCATCACGGGCACCATCATAGCCGCCCCCCAGTTCATCGGGTTCCAGTACGACAGGATGACGATGATCACGATGAGATAGACTATGACCACCGAGAGCAGCTGCATGAGCGTGTCGGATATCACCACTATCTCGCGGGGGAACTTCATCTTAGTGATGAACGTGGCATTGTTCAGGACAGCCCTCCCCTTGAGGCATCCGCTCATGAAAGTCACGGGGAACATCCCCGCGCAGAGGTAGATCCAGAAATCCGGGATCGGACGGGTGCGGATGGTCGTGAAGACCACGTAGAGCACCAGTATCGTCAGCAGAGGAGTGACCATGTTCCAGGCGAACCCGAGGGCAGTGCTCTTGTAGCGCCCTGCCGTGGTCCTCTTGACCATGGCACTGAGTATTGTGCGGTTGGCATATATGTCGCGGAACACGGATGCCATGTTCCTGAAGAACGGCTGCTTCTCCTTCATCTCAGATCCTCCTCAGGTAGTTCAGGATGCCCAGCAGTATGAGGGCGCACACTGCTATCCCGACCAGGTTGATCAACGGGAACGGCCTCTCGCCGAAGTATTCGAACGTCACGTTGCCGCTCACTTCGCCCAGATCCTTCAGTGCCCCGCGGTAGCACTTGACAGTCACATCCTGCGTCACTTCGCCCATTGCGAACGAATCCGTCGCCTCGACGCTCGGCGAGTCTATCTGGACGTATGAAAGAGATTTGCACCCCTGGAAAACGCCCGGCCCGAGGCGCTCGAGCGAAACGGGAATGATTACCGACTCGAGACCCGTGAACGAGAAGGCAGACTCTGAGATCTCGACTATGCCCTCGCTAAGCACCACTTCGCGGAGCTTCCCGCATTGCGTGAACGCCCCGTAACCGATTATCTGGACGTTTCCCCCGATGTCTATGTGCTCCAGCGATGTGCAGCTCATGAACGCCAGCATATCTATCTTGACAATCGATTCCGGCAGATCCACCTCCTTCAGGAACTTCATTTCCGCCAGAGCGAAGCTGCTCAGGATCGTGACCCCGTACGGAATCGTGATCTTCGTCAGCTTCGAGCCGCTGAATGCGTAAGGCGCTATGTAATCCACCGCCTCGACGGTCGTCTCCGTCGCATCGCATGCGACTGGGTAAGCCACCAGATCGGTAAACCTGCCGTTGGAGTCCTTCTTGTAGAGCACATCGCCGGATATGCCGTAATTTTCGCTTTTCTCGCCCAAGTCGAAACGGGCCAGAGAATCGCACTCCGCGAACGCCAACTGTCCTATTTTGTTCACCGTGGACGGGATGTACACGTAAGACAGGGACCTGCATGACTTGAACGCGTTTGTCCCTATGGTGGTCGTCCCCTCCGGCAGATTAATAGACTCCAGGCTGGAGCACGACTCGAAAGCGGAATCCTCCACCATCTTGAGACGCTCTCCCGAGAAATTGACATCCGTCAGAGCCTCGCACTTGTAGAACGCATCGAAGTCGATGATGATGACGTTTCCGCCTATGATGACGTTCTGCAGGTTGGCCGCGTCGCAGAAGGCTCCGCGCCCGATGGCGATGACATCCGCGCCGATGTCATAATCGGAGCCGGCCTTGGCGGGCGGATAGCGAAACAGCGTGCCGCTGTGCTTCTCGAAGAGCACCCCGTCTTCGCTCCAGAAATAATTGCTGGCAGAGTCGACCTCCAGGCACTCCAGATGCTTAGATTTGAAGGCCAAGAAGCTGATGGAAACAACGGACTTCGGGATGAAGACCGATTTCGTGGCCTCTCCCAGAGTCGAGGCGAACGCGAATTCATCTATCTCCACGACCCAATAGGTGGCAGAACCGTGAGTGACGGTCTCCGGGATGACGACCCTTGCGGGGGGATTCTCGGATGGCTCCGTGTACTTTTTGAGGGACACATCGGCGGGCCCCAGGATCCAGAAGGTGAAATCGCCGTCTGTGAACTCGTACTCCCCCTCGCCGGGGTCCGCAGACGACAGGCCCGAAGCGGCCAGGGCCAATGCGCACACCGTGCTCAGCAGAAGCAACATCGACAATTTCATGGTTCCACGGACCTGCTCCCTTCCCGTGAACAAGAACTGCAATATAACTTCTGACTTAAGATGGAGGACAGATGTCGCCTCATCTGCCTTCGGAAACGCTGCAGCCACCCCCTGACAGCACGTACCTGGCAGAGCGCGTGCTCCCGTCCGCCTTCTCCACCATCCTCTGCCTCTTCATCGCCTGGAGCAGGTTCGTGGCCTTCACCCTGATCTGCTCCGGGGTCAGGCCCTTGGAGTCCCTCGACGCCAGGATCTCCGCCACGTCCGAGCGGGACGCCCACCCTTTGGACTCCATCAGCCTGACCACAGCGTCCTGCGGAGTCCCCGACGTGTACGCGGAGGCGACCTCCTGGCCCGCGCCGGACGCGATGCAGGGGAGGTCCCCGGCCATCTCGATGAGCCCGCGCCTCGCAAGGGCCTTCAGCCTCCTGTCCGGCACATACCTGTTCTTGGCCACCCTGTCCAGGTCCATGACCGCGGCGATGTCGAGGTCCTCCCTCAGATCCAGCACCCTGGCGTACGACCCGCCCCTGAGCCCGGAGATCCTGACAGACACGCGGTCGTCGCAGATGTCGAAATCCGGCATGGGGAACCTGCGGTGCGCCTGGGACAGGTACATGGAGCGTATGCCGCTGGAAGAAGCGGGGACGATCCCGAGCCCGGCCATCGCCGATGCCAGGAAGGGGTTCCTCTTCGGCCCGGACATCGGAGGCCCTTTGACGAACGATTCGGGGGCCCTGTCGGGGAACCTCCCCCTGCTGGCCACCGTGACCGACTCCCCCTCCCTCTCGATCAGATCCACGGTGCCGCCGAATGAGTAGTCCTGATGAGCCACGGCGTTGCGGACGGCCTCCAGCAGCGTGGACGTGCGGTACGCGGAGACCACGTCGCCCCTCCCGGTCTTCACGGACCAGTTGCAGACCATCGACACCGCCCGGCTCACAGACAGCGCCGCCGGCCCGTCGAGCATGCGGGAGTCCTGCAGGGAGCCGTCGGTGCCGTAGAGCCTCCACCTTATCCCGACCGTGGGGGGAATGCATCCGCTCCCCGGCTTCCCGAGGAGGATCATCGCCGCGACCGTGACCTTCCCGCGCTTGAACACGCCCGCGCGAGACAGGAACGTCTGGTCGTCCCACCCCGCCGCGTCCTCGGCCCTGTCGGGGAAGCGCTCGCAGAAAGATGCCCTGACTGCTTTCACAGCTCCGGGATCGAGGCTCCTGACATCGGCTCCGTTGACGATGTTGCCCGTCCAATCGTCGTATACTCCGGGAGGATCCATGGCGGACGGCATCGCCCTCATGGTTGATAATCTCATTCATTCTCATTATCGGGGCCTGCCGGCCGGCCGCGCGGCCCCTTCGGACCCTGGAACGGTTATATACCCCTGAACTGTGGCAACGGGCATATGCGGCCCGTCGGAGGCCGCGCAATGTCGGAGGACGGCATCATGGTAGAGATTTCAGTCAAGAAGCCAGAATTCATCAAACTGCCCCGCGTCCAGAAGGTCCTGACCGCATGCCTGCAGTGCGGATACTGCATCGAGGTCTGCGAGGCGCACAACCAGACCCCTTGGGAGTCCGTGACCCCCAGGGGGAAGATCTATTACATCAACCAGCTGGACAAGGCCGGCACCGGGGCCCTCGACAAGATGCTCGACAGGGAGGTCTCCCTGAACCCCGAGTTCGTCGATGCCATGTACAAGTGCACCGGATGCGGGAACTGCGAGGTCGTCTGCCACGCCCAGATCCACCTGGTCGAGTTCTGGGAGGACATGAGGGCCTGGCTCGTCGAGAACGGCGTCGCCCCCCTCTCCGCCCACAAGGGGATGGCCAAGAACGTCGCGGCCAAGCACAACCCCTACAACGAGCCCCCGTCCAAGAGGGATGCCTGGTGGCCCGCGGACGTCGAGAGGTGCAACCCCCCGGACGTCATCTTCTTCGCCGGATGCACCGGGTCCTACAGGATGCAGCACATCGCCCAGGCCGGAGTCACCGTGCTCTCCAGGGCCGGCATCAAGATGAACTGCCTCGGCGACAAGGAATGGTGCTGCTCCTCGCCCCTGCTGAGGACCGGGACCAAGGCCGCCTCCCTCGGATGCGCCGAAACCGTCGTCGAGAAGGCCGACGGGATGGGAGCCAAGGACATGGTCATGACCTGCTCCGGATGCTACAAGACCGTCTCCACCGACTTCGGGAAGTACTACGCCAAGGTCGGGCAGAACGTCTACCACTTCTCCCAGTACGTCGAGCAGCTCATCGCCGACAGAAAGCTCCCGCTGAACAACGAGTTCAACCACAAGGTCACCTACCACGACCCCTGCCACCTCGGAAGGCACTCCGGCGTCTTCGACGCTCCCAGGAACGTCATGAAGAAGATCAAGGGTCTGGAGCTCATCGAGATGGAGAGGTCCCGGGAGAACTCCAGGTGCTGCGGGGCAGGCGGAGGGTACAAGAGCCAGTTCAACGACTTCGCCACCGCCATCGCGGCAGAGAGGATAAGGGACGCGGAGGCCACCGGCGCCGAGATCCTGATCACCTGCTGCCCCTTCTGCGTGCTGAACCTCAGCCAGGGAGCCAAGAAAATCGGCTCGAACATCAAGGTCATGGACCTGTCCCAGGTCCTCCTCGAGGTCACCGCGCCCAAGAAGGAAGAGCCCAAGGAGTGATCCCGATAACGCCGGGGCGGAAGCCCCGGCCCTTTCCCGTTTTTCATGCCTTTCGAGAACATATGCCCCGAGCTCGCGTCCGCGCTCGCGGAAAGGGGCATAACCGAGCCGACTCCCCCTCAGGCCGACGTCATCCCGAGGATACGCGCAGGCGGGAACATCCTGCTGGTCGCTCCCACCGGGATAGGGAAGACGGAGGCCGCGATGATCCCCATCCTTGACGGCATATTCCGCGCCAAAGGGTCCAAATCCGGGTTCAGATGCATCTACATAACCCCTCTCCGCGCCCTGAACAGGGACATGCTCCGCAGGATGGAGGGCTACGGGAAAGCGCTGGGGATAGAAGTCGGAGTCAGGCACGGGGACACATCCCAGGCGGAAAGGAGCAGACAATCGCAACATCCCCCGGAGATCCTGATCACCACCCCCGAGACCCTCCAGGTGCTGTTCACCGGGAAGCGCCTCAGAGAGCATATGAAGACCGTGCAGTGGGTGGTCATCGACGAGATCCACGAGCTGTCCAACACGGAGAGGGGCGCGCAGCTCAGCGTGGCCCTGGAGAGGCTCTGCCTCGTGGCCGGGGAGTACCAGAGGATCGGGCTCTCCGCGACGGTCGGGAACGCGGACGGCGTCGCCAGGTTCCTAGGCGGCACCAAGCGGGAAGTCACCGTCCGCAAGCACGACACCCATCGCGATTTCGACATCGATGTCGAATCTCCGACACCGTGCGAGGACCCCAAGCTCCTGGACAAGCTGCAGTGCGACCCGGAGATCCTCGGCGTGATGAAGCGCGCCAGAGAGGTGATCGAAGCGGGAAGGTCCACGCTGTTCTTCGTGAACACCAGGGAGACCGCCGAATGGCTGGCGGCCAGGTACCACATCTGGGACGAGTCGCTCTCCATCGACGTCCACCACGGATCCCTGTCCAAGGAGAACAGGATGGACATGGAGGACCGCTTCAAGAAAGGCGAGGTGAAGGCCCTGGTCTGCACGTCCTCGCTGGAGCTGGGGATAGACGTGGGCTCCACGGACATGGTCATCCAGTACAACTCGCCGAGGCAGGTGTCCCGCATGGTCCAGAGGGCCGGCCGCGCCGGCCACAGAGTGGGAGAGAGGATACGGGCCAAGATAATCGCCACCGCCCCGGACGAGGTGGCGGAGTCCCTGGTGATCGCCAGAAGATGCGACAGCAAGGAGCTGGAGTTCCGGGAGGGCAGGCCCTGCCCCCTTTCCGTGGTCGCCAACCAGCTGATCGCCATGACCATGTCCGGAGCGGTGGACAGGGACACGGCGTACAGGATCTTCACCGGCGCCTACCCGTTCAGGGACCTGTCCATGGAGGACATGGCGGGGGTCCTGGAGCAGCTGAAGTCCATCAAGATGCTGTTCGAGGACGAGAACGGCTTCAAGCGCTCCAAGAAGGGGATGAACTACTTCTACGAGAACATCTCGATGATCCCCGACGAGCGCACGTACATGATCAGGGACATCGGCACCCGCGCGGTGATCGGGACCCTGGACGAGAGCTTCGTAGCGTCTTTCGCGGAGGAGTACGCCATGTTCATCGCCAAGGGCAGGACCTGGCGCATCGTCGAGATGAGGGAGGACGAGATCCTTGTGGAGGAAGCGAGAGAGGTGGGATCCGTCCCCAACTGGGTCGGATCGGACATCCCCGTGCCTTACGAGGTCGCGATGGAGGTGGGGAGGATGCGCCGCCTCAGGCACCTGGACGATTATCCCGGGGACGAGGGGTGCAGGAGAGTCCTCCTGAAGTACTTCGCGGACCAGGACGAGAGGTTCACGATGCCCACGGACAAGACCGTGACCATCGAGATGGGCGACAGGCTGGCCATCGTGAACGGCTGCTTCGGGACCAAGGTGAACGAGACCCTGGGGAAGATCTACGCCGCGCTGCTCACCGCCAGGCTGGGAGAGAGCGTGGGGATGACCGCGGATCCGTACAGGATGATCCTGGAGCTTCCGAGGAACATGAAGCGGGACGACATCGTCGCCACCGTGAGGTCGGTTAAGCCGGGCACCATAGAGGCCCTGGCCAGGCTGACCATACTGAATTCGTCCTTCCTCAGATGGAGGTTCGTCTTCGTGGCGAAGAAGTTCGGGATCATCGAGAAGAACGCCGACCACCGGTTCATGAACTTCCAGAGGCTGTTCGACATCCACAGGGACACGCCGGCTTACAGGGAAGCCGTCAACAAGGTCCTCTGGGAGGATCTGGACATCCCGAACACCGAGAAGGTCGTGTCGATGATCGCCTCAGGGGAGATACAAATGGTAGCCGGGACCGTGTCCGCAATCGGCCTGGAGGGGATCGTCAGATCCAAGGAACTGATGCAGCCTGTGAGGGCGGACCACTCCATCCTGATGGCCCTGAAGAAGAGGCTGGAGGACGAGGTCCTGTTCGCCTCGTGCCTGAACTGCGGGTCGCAGTGGAGGTTCAGGGTAGGGGATGCTCCGAAGAGGCTCGTGTGCCCCCATTGCGGCGGAGTGATGGTCGCCGTCCTGAAAGGGTACGAGAGGGACAGCATCAAGCTGGCGAAGCTCGGCGAGCTGTCGGCCCAGGAGAAGAAGGACAGAATGCGCCTTTCGAGGAACGCCAACCTGGTGAACGAGCACGGGAAGAGGGCCGTGATCACCCTTGCGGGAAGGGGCATCGGCCCGGATGCCGCCTCGCGCATACTCAGGAGTATGCATGTGGACGAGGACGATTTCCTCAGAGCGATCATGAATGCGGAAATCCTGTATGCGAAGAATAAAAGGTTTTGGGATTGAGGTTCTGGATGTTCCTTCAGCACTGCCCTGCGGGCCATACGCTTCAACGCTTCGTGGATAAGGCGCGCCTGCTTCCTCAAATGCCTCCGATGAGTTACTCCTTGTGCCACGTTATGCATTTATCATCTGCTCTTTCGTTAGTATCATAGTGCGACCCCTGAAGGGCTACATATGTTGGTGCATAAACTTCAGTCGCATGAGAAAGATGGGCACCGCCGAAACCATTGCACTCTCCATTCGAGTATCCTGCAAGACCGCCAACATACCCTACCGCAACAGGGACATAGGCATCGAGATAGCCGAGTCCATCCCCGGTACCCTTTCCACTGTCATGAAGAACCAATTCGGCATGGACTTCCCCAGAAGTTGCCACGTCATCAACCTTCCCTGTGTTGCTACCGACGATTCCGCCCGCATACACTCTGGCCGTGTCCGCCGTGTAATGGAAATTGATCACTTCAGCGTCAATAGAAACTTCCACCGAGGTCCGAGTTATCGAACCCGAATTTGTACCGGCGACTCCTCCGCAGAACACATTCATCACCGCGTTAGAAACCCATTCGGTACAATATGTCCCTGTAAACTTCAAAGAGGCATAATCGTACCAATCACCTGATTTAGCCGAACCGGATCCTATTTTCGGGAACGAGCTGTTCTTTACCAACCAGCTCGTCTTTATGTTCGTAGAATGAGCCAGAATCTCAGATGACTTTATTGTCACGTCCGATATGGTGCCGGTGTTTATACCGCACACGACACCCGAATATAGCATCGTGTACGCACCCTTGTTATTCGGTGCAACTTTGATCTCGGCATCTTTCACTATGAGGTCATTAATCGTCCCCTTGTTGACGGTGAAAAGCCCCCCATAATAGCAGTCCTCCACCTTTGCGCTGACTTCACACTTCAAGCCGGTGATCGTATGCCCATTGCCGTTGAGAATTCCATTAAATTCAAACGGAGTCCAATACACAGACGACATATTGTACTAAACAC
>CAVHMZ010000069.1:2549-5331 GCA_963637225.1 Segatella hominis | reverse complement strand
CCAATACACAGACGACATATCGATATCATTTTGGAGATTGAAAACCTTCGTCGAACCCTTCATCTTCAGCATATCTTGAATGCTGGTAATATCTACAGGCAACCTAGAAGGATTGCTCGTTGTTAATGTGACATTTGCCTGAGCTTTATATCCATCTACAGAAGCAGTCACCGTCACTTTCACATTATGATCCGCATCAGAAGACAGCACCCCCGATAATTTACAATCCTGCACTGTATACGTTAGCCCACCGTAATCCACATCCCAGACTAATTTCGCATCGGGAGGCAGCATCGGCTTCACAACCGCAGATACCGTGAAAGATGAGCCTGCTGACACTACATCCGAGGATGCGGTCAGCTTCAACGACAAACCTTCAGAAACCGTGAATTCTTGACTTACAGACAATTCCGTACCTGGAATCTTCGCAGTCAAGACGAACGAATCTCCTTTGGTGGCTTCATAACCGATCAACATGGTGACTCCTGAATCAACAGGCGACAATTCGACCCAGCTCTTATCCACTGACCATTCGGGCTGAAGAACCAGAGAACCTGCTTCGGCTCTTAACCCAATATCGATTCCTTCGCCAATAGTCACCTGCGTACTGTCATAGTCCAGACCTATCTTGATTTGGTTCTCCACTGGAATCGAGATCGACTCCTTGATGCCATAAGCATTGCTGAATGCAGTGATTGTCAAAACATCGCCAGTCTTGACCTTAGGTCCTATCAAAACCATAATCTTGTCATCACGCTCTGTGATCGTGACATCTTTAAGATTGGACTTCCACTCCAGAGACTTATCGGTCGTGTTCGATGGCGATATGTCGGCTCTTATAAGGAATGGCTCCCCCGCGTATGCAACATCCTCATTACAATGGAGCTCCAGAGACTCCATCGGATGCTCTTGGACATAGTTCGTATACACGGCGAATGCAGCCACAACCACGATTACCGCCACTATAATGCCCGCAATCGGCTTCTTGCTCCGGGGCCCGGACTCTATGACGCTCAATACATAATCGCCACTATCCTTCTTCTCGCGAACAGCAATCCTCCTTTTCGCCCTCGGATCCAGCTGAATCTTCTCAACCAGATCTGCTCTCTCTTCAGAAGTCAGATCGTTGTTCAAGACGGCATCTATCTTGCTCTTCCTTTCACTATCGATACGCCCAGTCTTGATCTTCCTCAAGATCTGATCCAAGCCATCATCCTTGGATATTCCGGCACTATTCCCTTTCGACATACTTATCACCTAAAAGTTGTTTTTATTCCCTTCTTTCTCATACGTTCCACCAATGCGTACCTACCCTTGGAGATGTAGTCCAGCTCCCTCGAAACGGTAGTGCGCGCCTTTTCAACAGCCTTCGAAAATGAAGCCCAATCGTATGGGCACATCGTTGATTCGATGAACACGGCATCGAAATGGCGGGAACCGCCCATCCTCAGAACCATTTCGTCAGACTCGACCGGCTTCGCTTCAGATTCATAGAGGTTAGTCCCCGTGACCACGCCGACAATAGCATGGCCCTTCGGGAATACTACTACCGGTTCCAACCCCATCGATTCGAAAATCGATGCAAATAGGATCGATAATTCGATACAGTTCCCTGTATGATCTTGCAATACTTTGTCGGGACTGCGTACCCTCTGGAAACCTGATTCCAATGTGCTGGTATCTGAAACGTATGAGAGTCCGTGAGCATGAAGCGCATTATACACTGCTTCCATCTGAGGAAGTATCTTCTTAGAATCCTGGTAACCAGTCACAGAATATCTGTTGCCCATGGCTCTGGCCAAAGGACCGTCGCGATTGTCCACAAAATCTTTCACGGCCGCATTCAGAGGGTCGATGAACTCAACAGTCCTGGTCGTGAGCTGACGGAGATCGAGATCGTATTTCGATAACACATCGATGGTCATGCTGCGGCACAGTATCAGAGAACCTATGGAATCCCGGACTGTGCAGCATACATCAACCGAATATGCCTCCTGCCTGAAAAGAGACAGCGCCGTGCATGCAAGCACGATTCCAGATTCTGAGGACGGGGGCAACACATGATTGCTGAAAAGGATCTCTGTGCCTTCGACAGTCAAACTGACCGAGATCTGCTGCTTGTCAGGCTCGGCATTGCTCAGGATCAGCTCGCCGAGCTTCACATCTCCATCCTTGCTTTCATGGACATCGATCACGCGTTGGAACCTGCATTCCCCGAAGATCCGCTTCGATGGGACAACGTCATTTGGAACGTGAGCGACTTTCTTCTTCGGAGCTACACGAACTTCGTCCTTGAAGAACTCCACTCCGCCACAGGACACTGAAACAACTACCTTGCAATACGAATCCGCAGGCACCGAAGCCCTTGATACGACCAGGGGGATGGAGAGGCATTGGCCTTGCTCCACAGATGCGTTGCGGGCCATAACTTCGTTCCCTTCATGAGTGACCGAAACCGATATGTGAGAATATCCAGTTCCGAAAGATGTCACGTTCAATATGCCGATTGACAGCTCGGACTCCGAACTCGACTCCGTTGGCAAGATTTTAGCGCACACAACGGATTCTGTCCTTGAACGAACGAATGTCAGCTCACGTGAACTGAGAAACACCTCGCGGCCATATTCATCCGCAAATGCCACCGTACAGGAAACAGGCTTGTCGAATGGAATCATGGATTCGTCGAATCCTGTTCCATCCAGACCTATTGCCACACCTGCCGAATCTCCTGGCACGACCTCGAGATCTTCGGGCTTCAGAATGATTCCGTTCAGAGTTATCG
>CAVHMZ010000069.1:0-2539 GCA_963637225.1 Segatella hominis | reverse complement strand
ATCCTTTCACTGCGATTCTTCAATCTCAGATGCCCAATAACGCGTTCCTCAGCATTCGGGCGGGGATTCCATATCATGTCCGCATCTATGGTCTGAGGCATCTCGATTATGCCATTGCTTACGGCAACATGGTTCAGATACTCCTTGCAGGACATGGATGTCATGTCCTTCAGACGGCTCAGCTCCGCGGGATCCATATACTTAGATGCAATCTCTACGAACTTCGGATCGACAGGCATGATATCACCTGAAAGCAACAGTTGTCGTGAACGACCTGTCCACTCCCGAGTCCTGGTACTCGACAGTTATGTCTGTGGAACAACCATCGATGCCAGTACATAGCACCACTTTGTCTCCGAACGGCTCCAGAGCAAACGATGCAGGATTCACATGGACTCCTCCTACACCTCTTACCAGCAAGACCACGACCGCGCGGCTCGACGTGTTCTCGAAACGGATAGATCTCTCAGCCTTTCTGTACGCGGCGACTTTGATCGGATGCCCAAGCTCGCGGGTTCCTTCGACGAGCTTGTGGACCTGCTTGCGAGCGCCTTTGTAGTCTCCCTTCGAGATGCACTTCGTGTACTCGGCTTCGGCAGCTTCGAGCTTGCGATCGTCGGCGAACCTTATCCTTTCACGAACCGCGTTGTACTCTGTGGCGACTACGGACTCCCGCTTAATCTCGGAATGCGCTTTCTTGATGAGCTTCAGCGCCTTCTTCTGATCTGTCATCAAGATGGCTCTGGCTTCAACCAGGTATCTCTTAGCCACCTCGTATCCTGAAGGCGCCCCCTCGCAAAGCCTTTTGATGTCTTCTGTAGCAACATCCATCTTGATGATCGTCGACCTCTTGGAGAAGGACTCTGCCCCAGTCACCTGATCACCTCGTTGATGCGTGACTCTATCCTCTCGAGTATGGCCTGCGACGATTCCCCCTTGTAACGTGACGCGTCTCCACCGGCTATGAGATCCATGATTGTAGAGGTAATCTTGCGCCTGAACAGGTACAGTGCCACAACGGATGCGACCGCTATTACGATCTTGATGATGTCGATCTCGTCGAACGGCATTCAGCTCCCCCCGTTGAGGAAATCATACTCTTCCTTTGCAAGCGTCAGCTTCAGTATGTTGCCCTCATGCGTAATCCTGAGCATCTCATTGTCCAGCTCAGCCCTAGACCTCGCTTCAAAGATCATCCTGCGCGTGTAATCCGACATCGACTCGTCGAAACTGACCTCTGCGAACGGTATTGAAAATCCGTATGTTGCCAATAGCCCGTCGCTACGGGCATCGCCCATGATATCGCTCTGAAGAACGTTCAGAAATGACAGGGGATCGCTGACCCTTGCAAAAGATTCCCTGAACATGAGCCTCAGGTGAGGTTCCAGGATGCTGCGCACACCCGGTGCGGTGATGTATTTCCAAGATTCGTCGCCACCGCAACGGTTGGTTCTCTGAACCTCGTTCGAGTTGAAAAGCTGCACCAGCTTCTCGACAGCATTAGAGTCGTTCACTCTGCTCTTGGCATATATGTGTATGTCCGTTTCCAGACACTCCCTGCTGAACAACGTGACCATGAGATTCCTGACCTGGATCGGAATGAGTCCGTTGTACGCATCGAGTATCTCGATGCGCGGGTGTGCCCTTCTGAACAGAGATGATGTGGAATACCTCTTGCTGAGCTCCCTGTAATCGACATCTCCGTTCAATGATCCCCTTGCGGTCCCATTCACAATCAGAGAATGCGTGAACCCCGGTCCGCACTCGAACCTGTGATCCTTCCTGTCTCCGACATACGAACGGAGACGCAACACGATCTGATCATTCTGTTCTGGAGCGATTATCGGATCGCGCCTCCTGCGGCTACTTGCAGGCCCATTCTGAGTTTCGATTCCAGGCATATGTCATCACCAATGTCCAATTTCCCTTGAACTCGATAAAAGACAGTATGCGTTACGGATATTAAAATGTACAACAAATGAATAACGATGGTACAACATTAATTTTTTAGGCAGATTGCATAATGTATTTCCTATCTATTCATATATCTGTTGATAGTCAAATGTTAAACTATTGCTTTACCAACAGATAATAGCCCGCTTCTTATCAATGCCACTGTGCCCAGAAAAGACCGCACGACATATGTCGGGGCTCGTGTACCCGATGGACTTTTGGAGAAGGTTGACCGCATAGTCGATACTACCGAAGAGTACTCCAGCCGCTCGGACTTCATCCTCTGTGCGCTCCGCGACCTCACTCGCCATTACGATGATGTGCACACGAACGGCATGGAATCAGAACGCAAACAGGACAAAGAGCTCTAACTGAGGCCGAGTCGATCCTCTGCATAATCTATATTCAACTTAACGCCGTTTTTTGGAATATGAATTTTTATACTCTAACACCCTAATTTTGTGGTATGTACATACCACCTATTTTTTCTTTAAATACTACTAACCTCAGACACGGTTGATTATATAAAGAAGCCATGGAACAGGCATAAATATACGTACCACATTGGGGTATGTATCATGACTGC
>CAVHMZ010000068.1:0-18808 GCA_963637225.1 Segatella hominis | reverse complement strand
TTGAGCCGTATGACGGGAGACTGTCAAGTACGGTTCTTAGAGGAGGGCTTCCCCGCGAGGGGGAGTCCTTACTCGACTGGACGATAAATCCGTTTAGGCTCAACGAAAATCCGTATTTTATCGTTTGGATGTATAATCCAAGAACATAATGAGCACATTTGTCTAATAGCAGAACGGGAAAATAGGCATATGGCGTTTTCATCTGGCATCACGATCCGCAGTCCTGAATCTTCGGAATTCAGACGGAAATCGAGCTTCTACGGGCTGAGAGCAGGCAAATAGGACCGTCGTGCCGACGGGGCCGGGGAAGGGCCTGAAGGCGGATACCGGCGAGCAAGGGCAGCACGAAGAACAGGCGCAGGCCAACGGGAGAACCGGCAAGGGAATCGACGAGAGAACGGATGAGTGCAGCCGCCGGGATTCGAACCCGGGCAATGAGCTTGGAAGGCTCAGATCCTAACCAGCTAGATCACAGCTGCACTAAAATCCCCTTATCCTAAGCTCATATATAAGATTAACCGCATCCATCCGCACGTTTTTCTATATTCCCGCCGTTGTCCTGGACATGACATCTCAGCCCTTCCTCCAATCCCAATTCGAGAACCGCCTCTGGAGGCGCCTGAACGGAGGGGGGCTGATCGGCCGCCATGCCGCCATCAGCGGGGCCGTCCAGTCTGCCATGGCGGACCTGGCCGAGCATGACGGGAAGGTCGGCTCGCCGCTCCTGATATCCATAATGGAGCAGCTGGAGTCGGAGGGCGGCGCGTCGTTCGAGCCGCTGAGCAGGCTTGTGTTGAAAGCGCGTCCGCGGGACTGCATGGCATCCGTGAGGGCCTCCGAGATCATGCTGTCCAAAGGCGATGTCAACGCCGCCCGGGAGCTGCTGTCGATGTCCTCGGGATCGAGGGAGGTCGTCCACCGTTCCGTCATGGACGCCCGCATCTCCCAGGTCGAAGGCGACGCGGCATCCGCCAAGGCGCACGCCTTGGAGGCGATAGGCGCCGACCCGGGCTGCATGGAGGCATACGACATCCTCGAGTCCGTGGATCCTCGCGGGGGATGGGGCGCAAGGCGCAGCATCCAGGACGTGCTGGCATCCCGCAGGCCCACCGGAAGCGCCGCCGAGGGGGATGCCCAGGTTCTGTACAGCATCTATTACGAATGGTTCTGCGGCAGCAGGGAGGCCGCCACCGACATGATGGTCCGCTCCCGCCAGCGGGCCGAGGACGACCCCGACCTCATCCTGGCATCGGCCAGGATGTCGGTCGACGAGAAGGACTGGCGCTCTGCCGTCATGATGTACGAGAGGGTCCTCCCCGGCGCTCCCCCGTTCCTGCTGAGGGAGGCGTCCATGGCGTTCCTCCGCTCCGGCGACCCGGCCAGAGCGCTGGAGCTGCTCCAGATGTCCGACCAGGCCCACCCGGGCACCATGAAGGGCTACGTGGAGGTCTACTCGGAGATGGGGAGGTCCGCCGAGATGATGGATGCGCTCCGCTCCTACCTGGACAGCGAATGGGCGGCCGCCGGCGACTGGGCCGATGCGATACTGTCGCTCCTCGGCAGGGGGATGAAGGCGGAGGCCGAAGGCATCCTGTCCATGTACACCGACGGGATGGGGTGGGACTCCGCGGCCCTCACGTGCAGGTCCGCCATCCAGATGGCCAGCGGAGAGTACCCTTCCGCGCTCATGTCCGCCTCGGACGCGGTGAAGCGCGACAAGGACAGCATCGTCGCCAGGATACAGCTGGCCCGCGTCAGGTTCGCCATGGGGAAGGGGTCCGTCGCACAGCGCGAATGCGACCGCGTCCTGGCCCAGGATCCGGGGAACAAGGAGGCTCTCAGGCTCGTGATGGGGATGCGCTCGGCATCCGGCGACCACCAGAGGGCCGTGGGCATATGCAGGAGGATCTTCGAGGAGGACCCTTCGGACACGGGCGCCATGATGGACCTGGCGGACTCGATGCTCCTGGCAGGGCAGAAGGGGGACGCCATAGACATGTGGAACCGCGCACTGCGCATGGACGGGGCCAGGGACTCCTACGAGAGGGCTGCCGGATCCATGATCCGCGCCGGCCTCTACTCCGATGCGACGTTCATCTGCAGGGACGGGGAGAAGGCCCATCCGAAGGACCCTGCGCTGAAGAGGCTCCGCGGGAACGCGGAATACGCTCTGGGCGAGTACTTCAAGGCCTCGGTAGCCTACGCCGACGCCCTGGGCCTGGACAGCGGGAACCCCGTCCTGTGGTACTCCAAGGGAATGGCCGACGAGATGTGCGGGGACATGGTATCCGCCGAGTCCGCATACGGGCGCGCCGTTTCCATAGACGCTTCCGAGCCAGAGTACAGAATCGCGCTGTCGGCGATGTCCGAGGCCAAGGGCGACGACGCGGCGGCCGTCAGGCACCTCAACGAGGCCATCGCGCTGGGGCCGTACGACCCGTATCCGATCAGGAGGAAGGCGGCCATCTTCGCAAGGCACGGCCGCCTGGAGGAGGCAATAGGCCTGCTGGACATGGCCTTGGCATGCGCGCCCGGCGACAAGGGGTGCCTGGAGGCCAGGCTGGCCTGCCAGTTCGGGCTCCACGATTACGACGGGGCGCTGGACTCGTTCGGGCAGCTGGAGTGCCCGTCGGAGAGCGCCGTCCTCCGCGCCGCCGACTGCTATGCGTCGAAGAACATGAGGGACAAGGCCGTGCAGGCCCTGAACAGTGCCGTGGCCCGGAACGGGCCGTCCCCCGCGCTGACCGATGCGCTGGCCCGCTACGGCTCCGGAAGGCAGGCCCCTCAGGCGGAAGCTCCCGCAGAACGGCCTGAGCAGCCGCAGGAGAAGGCTTCCGAGCCTCCCGCGGCCCCCGCCGGGAAGGAGAAGGCCGTGGACCCCGAGGGGCAGTTCTCCATGGCATCGTCCCTCCTCGCCGCAGGGGACTGCGACGGGGCCATGAGGGCGATCGACCGCGCCCTGTCCGCGGCCCCGGAAGAGCCCAGGTACATCTCGCTCAAGGCCGAGATCGCCCTGGAATCCGGGGATGCCGACGGGGCCGCCTTCCTGGCGGCCTCGGCGGCCAGGTTCATGCCCGGGGATCCGAGGCTGCGCCTGGTCATCGGCCGCGCCAGGGCTGCCAAGGGCGACTTCAGGGGCGCGGTGCAGGCATACGACGATGCGATAGCAGGAGGGATGGACGATCCCGAGGTCTTCGTGGCCAAAGGGGGCGCCTACGAATCCCTGGGGACTCCGGACAAGGCCGCAGAGGCATATTCCGCCGCGTTCTCCAGGGACCCCAGCCTACTGGACACGGGCGAGAAGCTGGCGCGGATCATGGTCTCCCGCAAGGAGCTCATCGCCGCCGACGCCGTCGTCGGGAAGATCCTCCGCCGGGACAGGTCCCGCGTGCCCGCCATACTGCTGAAGGCCGAGATCGCCTCCCTGCGGTCCGACTCCGCATCCCTGGCTTCGGCTTACGAGATGTACGTATCCAGCGATGCCCAGACCTCCGAGGCGACCGTCGCCCTGGCCCGTCTCATGGAGCAGTCCGGGATGGCCGCCGAGGCCAGGGGGCTGGTGGAGGGGAAGGCGGAGCAGCAGGCCGGCGATCCCGTGAAGCGCTACGCGGAGAAGGCGCTCAGGAGAGCTTACGCGATGAAGCTGCTCCCAACGGATCCTGACATAATGGGCTATCTGGGGCTGGATCCGTCCATGTCCGCCAAAGTGGCATCGTACATGACCGAGCGCCGCGACATCGGCCCGATCTCGCCGGGCACGGACTTCTTCAGGGAGATGGAGCGCAGGTCCCTGGATGCCGTGACGAAGCTGCATTGGAAGGACCTCGAGAAGGATCCCGACCTCCCTCTCGCGGCAGTGTTCGTGCAGTGCGGGTTCAAGGACGTCGATGCGGCCAAGGACCTCACGGCATACATCAGGAGGGCCATGCTCTCCGACGTCGGCCGCAGGGCAGACCCCCGCCTGGCGGAGATGTCCCTGGGCCTCCCGAAGGGGCTGACGGTGTACGAGATAATGTGCGAGTGCTCGATCGGCGTCTACGAGGCGAGAGTGGTCCAGAGCCAGATAATCTGATGCCGTCAGTAATCTCTCATCTCGGACTTCATGAACTCCCTCATCAGGCATGTGGCGTAGTTGCCCTTGGGGAGCGAGAACTCCAGCGAGTACGTGTCCTCGCCGAACTCGGGCTTCATGTCCTTGACAGGGCAGAGGAGCTCCCTCCTGCCGCCCTTGGAGCTGCATCTCGAGAGCCCCGGGATGACGAAGTCCTCCGGAGACAGCCCGTGCGATTCAACGACCGTCCTCTCGATCTCCCCCGGCTCGCCCTCCGCGGAAACGGATTCCGATCCGAACAGCGGCCCTGTGACGAACGCCCTTCCGGCGCGGACCTGCCTTGCGACGAGGTCTATGTTCTTGGCGGTGGCCATGATCGGATTCTCGTGCTGGGGACCCCTGTCCCGATCCAGAGGGATGACCACATCGCCCTCCACGGGCATGTTCAGGGGCAGCCCGCGCTCCATGCGGAGGCTGAGCATCTCGTTGAAAAGCAGTGATTGGTAGGCATGGACGAACATCATCTGCAGGTTCGGCGGAAGGGCTTCGATCGCATCCGTCCAGGAGCCTCCGCCCGCAAGCACCTGGGCCATGCTCTTCTCGTAGGACATCTGCTCGGGCATCATCTTGGAGGCCTCTCCCCAGTCGTCGGTGTCCCTGAGGGATCCGCGTATGGCCCGGAGCTCCTCGCTCTCCTCGGGCGTGGCGAAAGATATGTACGTCCTGACGGCCCCCTCGATGTCCCCGCGGACGAGCCTCTCCCCGACAAGATGGGTCACGGGCCTGACGACGCCGAACCTCTGGACCCCGAAGTAGTTGGGGTACCCGCCGGTCTTCTTCATCAGCGCTATGTCCTCGGAGACGATGTCGCGGACAGAGGCCATGTCCATGGACAGGTTCCTGACGGTTATGGCGAACTCGTTCCCCAGAAGGTCGCCGATCTGGATCGCCCTGGCCCCGCGGTAGGCATCCCTGATCTCCACGTCTTTGAGATCGATCTTGGAAAGATCCTCGGGAGGGCACTTGAAGGACATGAGCTGCGTGGTGACGGCCCTCTTGTCCTTGGTCCCGGCGAATCCGATGCGTTCGCGGGACATCCCGATGCTGCGCGCCATTATCCTGACGAGGCGGTTGGTCTCCCAGTTGCGACTGGTGACGGCGGCGATGGTGAAATCGCCGTTGTCCTTCGCTCTGGGCGGGTCGGACATCTCTCTGACGACGAAATCCTCGGGAAGGGTCTTGAGATGGCCCCCTGTCCCGTCTGCGGGGCAGAGGTAGCACCTCATGCCTATGTCGGCCTCGGCCGTGCGGCAGCTTCTGTACAAGTGCTCACTCGTTCAGGGCGCTGTAATAATCGGAAACGGCCTGGGAGGCCTTCTTGACGGCATCGAGGGCATCTCCGGACTTGACCTTGACGTAGAGCCTGCGGTCCTCGAGCTCCGGGTGCTTGTCGATGTACCTGACCAGCTCGACGTTGCTGTCATCGTAGAGCGCCTTCATCAGAGGCGTGATGAGTGTGAGGTTGGCTTCTTTGAAACCGAGCGTGACGGAATCGGACGTCTTTTCGGCGACATAGGTCTGCATGCCTCGGACTAATCCCTATTTATTATATAAGCTGGTCTACCGGGCAGGCCTTGCCCCGTTCATATGCGGGAATCAGCATCGGCCGTCAGGAGGCTCCCCGTTGGAGACAGATTTCGAGATGTCGGTCCGCCAGTTCCTGGCCCGTCCGCCGTTCCGGTTCAGGAACGTCCCCCAGGGGGACCTGGAGCGGTTCTGCGAGGCCCTCACCCACGACAGCTACACCAACGAGAAGGGCGGGAAGCCCTACGAGAGGCTGGAGTTCCTGGGGGATGCGATCTTGGAGTTCCTGGTCTGCGAGAACGTCTACTCCTGCACCGACCTGGAGGAAGGTGCGATGACCGATTTCAAGCAGGACAAGGTGGCGAACCACAGGATCTCCGGGATGGTCCTTGCCTACGGATTGGACATCGACGGCATGATGAGGGTCGGCGGGATGCATATGGGGTCCGGCAAGAAGCCCGTCATCGGGGAGAGCATGCGCTCGGACTGCTTCGAGGCGCTGGTAGCTTCCGTGTACCTGTACAAGGGGATGGACGAGGCCAGGCGCGTGGTCTCGGAGGTCATACTCGGCGATGGGCACCGTGATGTTCATGGTCATGGCGTTCTCGGCGGTCGACGGGATCGCCTCCGGCGTGATCTTCCAACGTGTCTGCATGCTCGGTGCCGGCAGGCGGGGGGAGGTCAGCCCCGTCATGCACGGGCCGCAGTGTTCTGCTCGGCCTGTTTCACACGATGCCGGCCACGGCATCTGCTTGAGGGGATTCAGCGCGGCGGCCGGGCGCACCATGCCCCAGTATTATAAACTACGAATCATACGCCATGCCATGGCGTTTTCAGGATCCGTCGACAGGTTCTTCGGCATCTCTGCCAGAGGCTCCAATTTCAGGACCGAGGCCTGGGGCGGAGTGCTCGTCTTCATGTCGATGTGCTACATCATCGCCGTCAATCCCGCCATGATGGAGGATGCCGGCATGGACAGGGATGCCGCCTATACTGCCACCATCCTAATGTCCGTCATCGGGACCCTGTCCATGGCGCTCTACGCCAGATATCCCGTGTCGCAGGCGCCGACCATGGGCGTGAACGCGTTCTTCGTGTACAGCGTCGTGATCGTCATGGGGTTCACCTGGCAGCAGGCCCTGGCCGCGACGTTCATCGCAGGCATCGTGTTCCTGGCTATATCGCTCAGCGGTGCCAGGAAGAAGATTATCGACAGCATCCCGGACGGGCTCAGGTACGCGGTGATCGCGGGCATCGGATGCTTCATAGTGTTCATCGGGATCGAGAACGTAGGCCTGATCGTGGCCGAGGGTGGCCTCACATCCCTGGGGAACCTTGCCGAGCCCGCGGTCCTCTTGGGCGTGTTCTGCATCCTCATAACGCTCTTCCTCTACGCGAGGAAGGTCACGGCCTCCGTCCTGATAGGGATGGCCGCCACTGTCATCGTGGGGATATGCGCAGGGATCATCGCGATCCCGTCGGCCATAGTGTCCATGCCGACCATGCCCGATTTCACCGCTTTCCTCGACGGGTTCAGCACAGACATATTCACCGTGGAGTTCCTGGTCGCGGTCGTGGCCCTGACGTTCATGCAGTTCTTCGACAGTACCGGCACCCTTCTGGCCACCGGGGAGCTGGCGGGCCTCAAGGACAGCGAGGGGAGGGTGAACTACGACAAGGCCCTGGTCGCCGATGCGGCCGCTTCCGTCCTGGCCGGAGTGGCGGGGACCACGCCTACCGGGTCCTATGCGGAATCCGCCGTGGGAGTGGAGGCAGGGGCGAGGACCGGGCTGGCTTCGCTGGTCGTCGCCGTCCTGTTCTTCCTGACCCTGTTCATCGGCCCTCTGTTCGGGATCGTCACGTCCTCGTGCACCGTCGGCGCGATGGTCATCGTGGGGGCAGCGATGATCGCCGTCCTCAAGCACGTGACCTGGACGGACTGGCCCGAGACGGTCGCCGTCATGGCCACCATCCTGTTCACGGTGCTGGCATTCTCGATCGTCGACGGGATCGCGTTCGGAGTGATCTTCTACTGCGTCTGCATGCTCGGCGCCGGCAGGTGGAGGGAGGTCAGCCCCGTGATGCACGGACTGGCCGTGTTCAGCCTGATCTACTTCATAACCATCTCCTCTTTCCTCAACTGAGGACATCCCGGTCCTTCCGGGGCATCCGGAGGACCTTTGGGTCTCCATTATAACCGTTCATGGCATTCTCCGGAACGTGAACGGCATCATCGAAGAAACCGCACAGGGGATCCGCGACATGACCATCCGCGGCGCAGGCAGGATAGCCCGCGCGGGAGCATCCGCTCTGGGGGCCTACGCGGAATCGTACGCGGGCACGGACCCGGAAGCGTTCAGGAGGGACCTGGCCGCCGCATCCAAGACGATACTCGGCTCCAGGCCCACGGCCGTGTCCCTGTGGAACGCAGTCCATGCTTCCCTGAAGGGAGCGGACGGGGCGCGCTCGGTCCAGGACATCAGGGCCCTGGTCCGCTCCAACGCGGACGGGTTCTGCGAGAGGTCCGAGAAGGCGGTCGAGAGGATCGCCGCCATCGGCGCCAAGAGGATCGAGGACGGCGACGTCGTCATGACCCATTGCAACAGCAGCGCGGCAGTCGGCGTCCTCAGGGAGGCGCACAGGCAGGGGAAGGAGTTCAAGGCCTACGCGACGGAGTCCCGTCCCTGGAGGCAGGGCATCCTGACCGTCCGCGTGTTCTCCGCCGCAGGCATCGACACCACGCTGATCATAGACAGCGCCGTCCGCACGGTCATGAAGGATGCCGACAAGGTTTTCGTCGGCGCGGACACCATAACCTCTCACGGCGCGCTCATAAACAAGGTCGGCACGTCCCAGCTGGCGCTTGCCGCCCACGAGTCCCGCGTGCAGTTCTACGTCTGCGCCGAGACGTACAAGTTCTCGCCCATGACGCTGTTCGGCGACATGGTCGCCATAGAAGAGAGGGACATCTCCGAGATAGTCCGCCCGGGAGAGGTTCCGGAGGACGTGAAGGTGTTCAACCCTGTCTTCGACAGCACGCCGGCGCAGTACATAGATGCCATAATCACCGAGCTGGGGATGATCTCCCCGGGATCGGTCTACGATGTCATGATCAGGCAGCTCGGCGAAACGATTTTCGAATTGGAGGAGTTCTGATGGAAAGCTATTCCTATATGCATCTGGGAGAGCCCAGCGACCCTGACCGCTACGTGGTCTGCAGATACAGGGTGTCGACAGACCTGCCCATAGAGAAGGCCGCCGAGGCCATAGCCGCGGAGCAGTCGACCGGCACGTGGACCGGGATCTCCACATTGGACAGGACGATATTCGACCATCTGGGGGCGAGGATCATGTCCATCGAAGGGGACATGGTCACCGCCGAGTTCCCCGTGGACGACTTCAGCATAGAGGTGGGCTCCGTCCCGCAGATCCTCAGCGTCATCGCCGGGAACCTGTTCGGCCTCGGCGCGCTGAAAGGCGTGAGGTTGGAGGATGTCACTTTCCCTCCGGCGATAACGGAGCAGTTCAAGGGCCCCAAGTTCGGGGCAGAGGGCATCAGGAAGGCGCTGGACCGTCCGGAGAAGCCCCTGGTCGGGACCATCGTGAAGCCGAAGATCGGCCTGTCTCCGGAGAAGACCGCGGAGTACGTCTACGAGGCGGGGGCCGGAGGCCTCACCAACTCCAAGGACGACGAGACCCTGGTGGACCAGCCGTTCTGCCCCATCGAGGACAGGACCGTCTGCGTAGCGGAAGCATTGGACAGGCTGGAGTCCGAAGGGCACCTGATGATGCATGCGATAAATGTCAGCACCCGCGGCGACAGGATCGTGGAGCTGGCGGAGAAGGTCCAGGGATGGGGCGCAAGGGAGCTGATGGTCGATGTGATAACATGCGGCTTCGGCGCAGTCCAAGCCCTGGCCGAGGACCCCTCGATAAAAGTGCCGATCCATGTCCACAGGACCATGCACGGCGCGTTCACCAAGAACCCCGATCACGGGATCGCGATGCTTCCGCTGACCAAGCTGACCAGGATGGTCGGAGGGGATGCCCTCCACATCGGGACGCTCGGAGTCGGGAAGATGTCCGGAGGGAAGTCCGAGGACTCCAACCTCAAGGCGTGCCTCGGGAGCGGCGTCCCCTACAAGACGGTCATGCCTGTGTGCTCCGGCGGGGTCCATCCCGGCCTGGTCGGGGAGATAATCAAGCGCTCCGGAATGGATGTTCAGATACAGGCGGGAGGCGGGGTCGCCGGCCATCCGCAGGGCGTCCGCGGAGGGGCAATGGCCATGTGCCAGGCTGTCGATGCAGCGTTCCAGGGGATTCCTGCGGAGGAGTATGCGAAGGACCATCGCGAGCTCGGAGAGGCGATACGGATGTGGGGATGCATATGAAGCTCAAGGCCAAGTCCTACGACATCGATGTCTCAGAGCCTGCGGTGCTCATACACGACGATGACTGCGCCGAGATCGGCGTGAAGGAGAACGACCGCGTGACGATCTCCGCCGGAAAGTCGGCTGTCGCGCTGGTCAGCAAATCAGACACGCTTGTCGAGAAGGGGACGATCCTCATCCCCCACAGCCTGATGGAGAGGTGCGGCATCGGTGACGGGGAGGCGGTGTCGGTGATGTACTGCCAGAAGCCTGATTCCGTCAGGTCGATCCGCAGGAAGATGGACGGCGAGAAGCTGTCCAAAGAGGAGATAGAGTCCATCGTAGAGGACATCCTCCGCAACAAGCTGTCGAAGATCGAGATATCGGCATGGCTCACCGCCCTGTACATCAGAGGGATGGACATCGACGAGATAGCCGATTTTACCAAGGCCATGGCCGACACCGGCGACATAATCAAGTTCGACAGGTCCACGGTATTCGACTTCCACAGCCTCGGAGGCGTCCCGGGGAACAAGATCACCCCGATCGTCGTGTCGATAGTCGCCAGCGCGGGGGTGATGATCCCCAAGCTGTCCTCCCGCGCCATCAGCAGCGCCTGCGGGACATCGGACTTCGTGGAGGTGTTCTGCAACGTTTTGATGGATGCCGAGACCCTCAAGGAGGTCGCCGAGAACGTCGGAGGCGTGTTCGCATGGGGCGGAGGCATGAATCTTGCTCCCGTGGACGACATGGTGATCAACATCGAGCACCCCCTCGGCATCAACCCAAGGGCGCAGATGCTGGCATCCATCATGAGCAAGAAGGTGGCCGTCGGGGCCACACATCTGCTGGTGGACATACCCACCGGCGCAGGGACCAAGGTCCCGACGATAGAGGATGCCCGCGGCTACGCCAGAGACCTGATGGACCTGGGGGAGAAGCTGGGGATGCATGTGGAATGCGCCATAACCTATGCCGACCAGCCCATCGGGAACGCCGTCGGGCCCGCCTTGGAGGCGAGGGAGTGCATCTCGATACTCGAAGGCGCCAAGCATCCCGCCAGCGTCATCGAGAAGGCTTGCGACTGCGCCGGGATAATCCTGGAGATGGCAGGCATACCCGCATCGAGGGCCAGGGAGATCCTCGAGTCGGGGCAGGCCCATGAGAAGTTCATCGAGATAGTCGCCGCCCAGGGCGGGGACCCGAACCTGAAATCGACCGATATCGTTCCGGGGAAGTACGCCGAGGACATCATCGCCGTCAAGCCGGGGTACATCCACTGCATCCGCAACAAGGACATCGTGGCCATCGCCAAGGCCGCGGGAGCCCCGTCCGACAAGGGCGCGGGCCTGATGATACACATGAAGAAGGGCCAGAGGGTCGAGGCCGGGCAGAAGCTGTTCACGATCTACGCGGACAACGAGGCCAAGCTGAGGCGCGCCAAGGAGACCGCGGTGAAGTACCCGCCGATGGAGATCGAGGGCATGCTCCTGAAGAGGGTCTCGTCCGGCCCCGTGAGGAAATGAGCCGCACGCTCTACTTCACGGTCGATGTCGACCGGGACTGCAACATCCCCATCCGCGGGACGTCTGCGGCAGGATCCATCGACAGGGGCGCGGGGGAGGCCCCCCGCTTCTCATCGTCCGCCGAAGGGCTGCCGATCATAGCCGACCTCCTGGACGACCTGGGCATCAAGGGGACGTTCTTCATCGAGGGCCGCACGGCCGAGGTCATCGACAGCTCTTGCTTGGAGGGCCATTGCATAGGCCTCCACGGCTACGACCACGAGGACCTGACCGGGAAGGAGACCGGGGTCGTCCCTGACGTGCGGGAGGTTCTGAGGAAAGGGTTCGATGCCGTTTCGGACGCTGTCTCCGCCCCCATATGCTTCCGCGCGCCGTACATGTCCGCCGATCCCGGGGTCATGGAAGCCGTCAAGGGGATCGGCATCCGCGCAGACTCGTCCGTCTATACCGATATCGGAGGTCCGACGGCGCCTTACCAATCCGACGGCATGACCGTGTACCCCGTGCCCAGGGCGAAGGACCGCAGCGGAAAGGCCATCGCAGCGTACCTTTGGCCGATGCACGAGGGGAAGCGGAGGCCCGAAGACTACATCGAGATGGCATCCGGCCTGGAGCATATGGTCCTCGCGACCCACTCCTGGCACATGACAGAGTCCCGCGATGGCGGCAAGATGGCCCCAGAGAGGGCGGAGGAGAACCTCCGCAACGTCCGCAGGGTCCTCGAAGGGATCCTCGACCTCGGATTCGGATCCGGCACGATCCGCCCGCAGCCGCTGCGAATGCCATCGTCCAGCACGCTGCTCCGCGCGCGAACATTATTAACAGGCGCGCGCATCCTTGCCGACAGGTGAAACATGACTGCAAAGCTGATCCTAGGCAAGGAGGTTTCCGAGGAGATCTACGGAGAGCTCAGGGAAAGGATAGCCGCCTTGAAGGCCGAGGGCACCACGCCGGGCCTGGCGGTGATACTTGTGGGCGAGGATCCGGCTTCGCAGGTCTATGTCCGCAAGAAGGGGGAGATGTGCGAGTCCCTCGGCATGTCCTCCAAGACCATCATCATGCCCGAGTCCACCACTCAGGAGGAGCTCCTGGCCAAGGTGGCCGAGCTCAACAGGGACCCTTCGGTCCACGGCTTCCTGGTCCAGCTCCCTCTCCCGAAGCACATCGACGAGGAGGCGGTCATCAACGCCATCGACCCGGCCAAGGACGTGGACTGCTTCCATCCGTTCAACGTCGGCAAGATGCTCATAGGGAACCCCGGCTTCCTTCCCGCCACCCCCGCAGGCATCCAGCAGATGCTGGTCCGCTCCGGGATAGAGACCGCGGGGAAGAACGTGGTCATCGTCGGAAGGAGCAACATCGTCGGCAAGCCCATGGCCGCCATGATGGTCCAGAGGGGCGCTGCCGCGGACTCCACGGTCACGGTCGTGCATTCCAAGACCCCCGACCTGGCCTCCGTCACCTCCAAGGCGGACATACTCATAGTGGCGATCGGCAAGCCCCGCTTCATAACCGCAGACATGGTCGCGGACGGGGCTGTGGTCATCGACGTGGGGACCAACAGGATCGACGACCCGACCCACCCCAAGGGCTCCAGGCTCGTCGGGGACGTGGACTTCGAGGCCGTTAAGGAGAAGGCCTCGTACATCACGCCGGTGCCGGGAGGCGTCGGCCCGATGACGATATGCATGCTCATGGCCAATGCCGTCAAGGCGGCCGAGAAGGTGAAGATATGATACGGGAATGCGAGGAGCACGGGTACTTCAGGGACGAGCGCTGCCCCATCTGCGGAGAGGAGGGCAAGTTCATCATGTCCGATTTCGAGGTCGAGAAGACCGGAAGGACCCTTGCGGCCATACTGAGGCACGGGAAGTTCGGCCTGGAGATGGATTCCGAGGGATATGTGGACCTCCGCGACGTCACCGCCAAGATACGCGAGCGCAACCCCCGCATGAACTGGATGAGGGGGAGGCACATCGAGGCCCTCGTGGAGACCGACCCCAAGGGGAGGTACGCGATATGCGGCGGGAAGATCCGCGCCACATACGGCCACACGGTTCCATTGGACATAAAGCTCGACTGCGAGAACATCCCCGACGAGCTCTTCTATCCCGCCACCCAGGAAGAGGCGGAGATCATACTGGAGTCGGGGATATACCCTTCCGACCGCGCCATGGTCCATCTTTCCAAGACCTACCGCGACGCATACAGGGCCGGGGCCGTCAGGACCGAGGACCCCGTCATACTGGTGATCGACACCGGCCTCTGCATGGAGCTTGGCTCCGACATCGGCAGGGCGGCCAAGACGGTCTACCTGTGCAGGTCCGTGCCCTCGGATGCCATCGACCTGGCGGACCCCGAGGACTGGGACACAGGGGAGGATGAGTGACATGGTGCAGGTGCTGAGGCCGGACGAGGTCCGGGAGAAGTACGGGAAGATGTTCTGCCGCGGGTTCTACACCCTGGTGGACGAGGCCAGGGGAAAGGCCTTGGTGATAGAGAAATGCGTTTCCAAAGGCCCCGGCGAATGGGACATAGTCAACAGGCGCCGCACCAAGGGCGTGATCCGGTCCATCCGCATGGAGTCCGACATGATCGTCATGGAGGCGTCCATCGGAGAGAGCGAGCTGAGCTTCGGCCCGGTGGCGCTGGACACCGGCGGCCAGGGCCTGAAGGCCCTCAAGGTCGAAGGGGACGAGGTCCGCACCACGTGGTACGGCATCGCAGGAGCGTCGGTCGGGATAGGGGCATGCATCCCCCAGTGCCCCGACGTCATCCGCACCGAGTACCCTGACGACTTCGTCATGGGCGGGGCGCACCGCGCCCATGTGGACATCATAACCCCGAAGATGGTCAGGGTGATCATCGGCATCGACGACACCGACACCAAGGAGAAGGGCGCGTCATGGGTGGCGGCCCTCAAGCTGGGGACCACATGCCCGATCGGGCATTTCCTGGAGCACAAAATCATCCAGCTCAACCCCAAGGTGCCTAACAAGACCACCAACTGCTGCTCCACCGCAGTGTCTTTCGCCGTGAAGGAATCGGAGGTCCCCGCGCTCGTCGAGTATGCCGTGGACTTCATCAGGAAGGAGTCCTACTCCGACGATGCCGTCATAACAGTGTTCCAGGGCCTGGAGGTCCCGGAGAAGCTCAGGGACTTCGGCTGGAGCTGCAAATCCGTCCTGTACGTTCCGGACGATGCCGTCCGCGTCGCAGGGGAGAACGGGGTCCAGATCATCAGCGTCACGGGCATGAAGGGTGTCATCGGCGCCGTCGCGGCCATCGGATGCTTCGACCTGGGCGAGAAGTCGGCCGGCATCCCCGAGGATTTCGAGTGATGTCAGATGACGATCCCCCGCATAGTGACCGACCGCGCCTACTCGACGTATCAGGCCCACATAGAGCGCGAGGTGGCCGCAGGCGTCATGCCCAAGCACATCGCGATCATCATGGACGGCAACCGCCGCTATGCGGAAGAGGTCCTCGGCAAGGAGCCCATGGAAGGCCATAAGCTGGGGCGCGAGAAGCTGGAGGAGGTCCTGCACTGGTGCCTGGAGCTGGACATCCGCATCCTCACCGTGTATGCCTTCTCCACCGAGAACTTCAACAGGGATCCGGACGAGGTGAAGTACCTCATGGACCTGCTGGAGCAGGCCCTGTATGACTTCGCCGATGATCAGGACGTCCATCGCAGGAAGGTCGCCATCAAGGTCATTGGGTCCATGGATATGCTCCCCGAGGGCATCGTCGCCGCCGCAGAGCACGCCAGGAAGCGCACCGAAGGCTACGACGCGTTCCAGTTCAACCTGGCCATCGCCTACGGCGGGAGGCAGGACATAACGTCTGCCGTCCGTTCGATAGTGGCGGAGGTCGTGGACGGGAAGCTGTCCATCGACGACATCGACGAATCGCTCATCTCCAATTACATATCGACCACGGGCCAGCCCGATCCGGACCTGGTGCTCCGCACCTCCGGCGAGGAGAGGATATCCAACTTCCTCCTGTGGCAGATGGCCTATTCGGAACTCTACTTCACAGACGTCTACTGGCCCGGGTTCCGCAAGATCGACTTCCTCAGGGCCATAAGGACGTACCAGCAGCGCAAAAGGCGCTACGGCAAGTGATTCCAGTGAGTTCAGACATAATATTCATGCACGCGCCCAGCGTGTACGACTTCAGGAAGAAGCCGATATTCTACGGCCCCGTCAGCGATGTGATCCCGTCCTCCCCCGTCTTCGAGATGTATCCGATGGGGTTCATGACCATCTCGTCCCATCTGGAGGCCGCTGGGTTCAAGACCAGGATCGTGAATATCGCGGTCCAGATGCTCCAGAGCGAGAAGTTCGACGCGGAGGAGCGCATAAGGAAGCTGAACGCCAAGGTGTTCGCCATCGACCTGCATTGGATGCCCCATGCCCACGGGGCGCTGGAGCTGGCGAAGATCGTCAAGAAGCACCATCCTGATGCGAAGGTGGAGCTCGGAGGGTTCACGTCATCCTATTTCGCCGACGAGCTCATCCGCAGGCCGGAGGTGGACCTGGTGATGAGAGGGGACACCACCGAAGTTCCCACTGTGAAGCTCATGGAGGCTCTCGCCAAAGGGGGCGACCTGTCGCAGGTCCCCAACCTGGTCTGGAAGGACGCGCAGGGCGGGATCCGCGACAACGGCCTCACATATTCCCTGGAATCATTGGACGACATCATGTTCGACTACGGGACCATGATCAAGTGCGTCATGAGGAACAGGGACATCAAAGGGGCGCTGCCCTGGTACGGCTGGGACAAGCTCCCTCTGACCTCGGTGTTCACCGTGAGGGGATGCAGCATCAACTGCGCCGAGTGCGGCGGCTCCCATTACGCCAACGGGAAGGTGGTTTGCAGGAAGAAGCCCGCGTTCCGCAGCCCGGAGAAGCTGGCAGAGGACATAGACATAGTCCAGTCCTACCTGGACACTCCTGTGTTCATCGTGGGCGACCTGCGGCAGCAGAGCATGGGCTATGCCGAGAGGTTCCTGAAGGAATGCCGGGACAGGAGGATCAAGAACCATGTGGTCATCGAGCTGTTCAACGGCGCCGCGCCGGACTACTTCAAGGACATCGACAGGACGTTCGAAGGCGGATGGTCGATCGAGTTCTCTCCCGACTCGCACGATGAGAAGGTCAGGCTGGCACTTGGGAAAGGGTACACCAACGAAGCTATCGAGAAGACTGTTCCCGCTGCGTTCCGCAACGGCTGCTCAAGGTTCGACCTGTTCTACATGAACGGCCTGCCCTATCAGGATCGGGAGTCGGCGATGGACAGCGTCCGCGCATCGAAGAAGATGTGGGCCTCCGTCAACCGCGACGACAAGCTGTTCATCTACAACGCTCCGTTCGCGCCCTTCGTCGATCCCGGGAGCAGGGTCTTCGAGGAGCCAGAGAAGTGGGGTTACAGGTTGAGGGCGCGCACCTTGGAGGATCACAGGAGGCTGCTGGACAACCCGTCGTGGAAGCATGTGCTGTCTTACGAGACGGAATGGATGTCCAGGGACGATGTCGCGGAGATATCCTACGATGCCGCCGTCGAGCTGGCGAGATGCGAGCACGAGGCCGGAAGGACGGACGACCGGCAGTTCAAGGACAGGGTCGAGAGGACAGAGTTCGCCCGCAGCCTGATGCACAAGGTCGACGAGATAATGGAGATCGAGGATCCCGCAGAGCGCGAGGCCCGCCTCTGGGAGACCAAGGACGAAGGAACCAGGATGATGAACTCCACGGTCTGCAACAAGAAAGACCTGGACTGGGAGGCCGGGTCCATATGGTCCAACGGCCCCCGCGTCGCATGCGGCCTGGTGAAATCATTGTTCAGGTGATCGGTTCCCGCTCATCCTGCGGGACTTCCCTGTCGCAGCATCGACGGCGGCGATCATGGCCGAGCGGAGGCCCAGGTCCTCTGCGGCTCTGACGCCTTCGATGGTGGTCCCTCCGGGCGAGCAGACCTCATCCCTGAGGACATCTGGATGCTTCCCCGTCTCCAAGACCATCTTGGCGGCCCCCAGCATGGACTGTGCCGCGAGCTTTATGGAATCCGCCCTCGACAGGCCGTTCAGGACCCCGGCATCTGCCATCGCATCGATTATCTGGTACATGAAGGCGGGAGAGCTCCCGGCGATTCCCGTGACGGCATCCATGTCGGATTCCTTGACTTCCGCGGCGAGGCCCACGGCGCCAAGGATCCCTGCGACGAGCTCCTTGTCCTCAGACGTCATCGAAGGGTCGCAGCAGTATCCCATAGCGCCCTCCAGGACCATGCAGCAATGGTTGGGCATGACCCTGACGATCTTGGCATCTGGCACATATTGCTTCAGGCAATCCACGGACAGTCCTGCGACGATGCTCACGAGGATCTTCCCATTCAGGTCGAGCCCCTCGTCGAAGACCTCTCCGACGTTCTTCGGCTTGACCGCGAGGACGACCATGTCCGACTCCTTGCAGAGGCTCTTCGCATCTTCGAACACGGCGATCCCGTGCTCCGCGGCGACCCTCGAGCGGGTGGACGCGGACGGCGCGCACGCGGCCATCTCCGAACCGCTGTAGACGCCTTTCGCTATCAGTCCGCCGATGAGTGCCTCGGCCATTTTCCCTGCTCCGATGAATCCGATTTTCGAGGGCATGAGCAGGTCATCGGGGATGACGTTTTTAAGAGTATCCAGTCCCGTTTTTCAGGGGCTTCCGGGAGCCTTTTCATATATAAGAGGACGACCCATAATTTATGTACTACGAATTCATCGCGAAAACCAATGTCACTAATTGTGTACTACATGCCATTAGCGATAGTGAGCCTTATAGCTCTCGGATTCGCGCCGTTGGCATGGTGGGCATCGAGGTTCGTTCGCCCTAAAAAACCCACTCAGTGGATGGAAACAACCTATGAGTGCGGTTCAGAACCCATCGGAGAAGCCCAGGTTCAGTTCAGGTTCCAATACTACACTTTTGCACTTATCTTCGTTGTTTTCGACCTGATTGCAACCTTCCTGATGATTTGGGCCGTCGCGTTCACCGGACTTTCCATGAACGCGAAGACCATGATGATCGTCTTCTTCGGAATCATGGTTCTGGGTGTCGTATACGCCTTGAAAAAGGAGGAATACGTATGGATATGAGCCTCTACCCCCATGCTGTAGCAATGAGTGCTGACGAGTTCATGTCGTGGTCCGACGCCATGATCAACAACCTGCTCAGCTCCGGAACTAAGAAGACCGTGGACGAGCTCACTGGACCTATCTGGTCCTGGGC
>CAVHMZ010000067.1:0-8728 GCA_963637225.1 Segatella hominis | reverse complement strand
ATCGCGTCCATATCCAGAGGGATGTCCGTCATAACGGCGTCCGGAGGATCCAGGACCATGGTCACGGCCGATGCCATGACCCGCGCGCCCGTCCTGAGGGTGAAAGGGATAGCGCATGCCAAGGAGGTCATGTCCTGGATCGGCTCCAACCGCGGGAGGATCGACGAGGCCGTCGCGGGCACCACCAGCCACGGGAAGCTGTCGAAGATCGACATGTACCCCGACGGCATGAGCCTCTACCTCAGGTTCGCCTTCGAGACCGGCGACGCAATGGGCATGAACATGGCCACCATCGCATCCGAAGCTGTCTGCCGCCTCATCGAGAAGGAGACCGGAGCAGTGATGGTCTCGGTCTCGGGCAATATGTGCTCGGACAAGAAGCCCGCGGCCATCAACATGATCAACGGAAGGGGGAAGACCGTCGTCGCGGAAGCGCTGATCCCCGAGGAACTGGTGGAGAAGAAGCTGCACACCACCTCCGCGGCGGTGGCCGAGGTCAATTACAGGAAGAACCTCATGGGGAGCAGCCTCGCAGGCACCCTGGGGGCCAACGCCCACGCGGCGAACATGGCAGCCGCCCTCTACATCGCCACCGGCCAAGACCCCGCGCAGGTCGTCGGGGCGAGCATGACCGTCACCTCCTGCGAGGACGTGGACGGAGACCTTTACATATCGGTCAGGATGCCCGCCGTGGAAGTGGGGACGGTCGGAGGCGGGACCAGGCTCCCCTGCCAGAAGGAGGCCCTCAGGATGATCGGGTGCGAAGGCGAGGGGAAGGCGCGCAAGCTGGCCGAGGTCGTGGCGGCCACCGTCCTCGCCGGAGAGCTGTCCACCCTGGCGGCCCAGGCGGCCGGACAGCTGGGGAGCGCCCATGCGGCGCTGGGCAGATGAGCCTCTCGCGCGCATATTAATAGGGCTTCCGAGATTGCGCAGGCATGCCTGTAATCAACTTCAAGTACAGCGACCTGTGCACCATGCTGGGAGAGAAGGTCCCCCAGGACGTGCTGGTCAGCAGGATCCCCATGATCGGGGCCGATATGCACGAGACCGAGGGCGAGACCGACGAGATGTCGGTGGAGTTCTTCCCGGATCGCCCGGACCTCTACAGCGTCGAAGGCCTCGCCAGAGCGCTCCGCGCGTTCCTGGACATCCGGCCGGGGATGAAGAGCTATGAAGTTGGGCAGTCCGATGTTGAGGTATTCGTGGACAGCGGCATGAAGGCCGTCCGCCCCTGGTTCCTCTGCGGCGTCGTCAGGGACGTCGACATCACCGACGACTTCCTCAAGTCCCTCATGGAGCTCCAGGAGAAGCTCCACATCACCATCGGGAGGAAGAGGAGCAAGCTCGCCATAGGCATACACGACCTGTCCAAGGTCAGGCCTCCGTTCACTTACAGGCTGGCGGAGCCCCGTTCGGTCAGGTTCGTGCCCCTGGCCATGGACGAGGAAATGGACCTCTCCGAGATCCTCGCAAAAAACGAGAAGGGGAGGGCTTACGCCCATCTCCTGGACGGGATGGACGAGTACCCCGTCATCCTGGACAGCGACGGGGCAGTCCTCTCGTTCCCCCCTATAATCAACGGCGTGCTCACCACGGTCACCGCCGGGAGGCACGACCTCTTCATCGATGTCACGGGCAACGACAGGAAAGCTGTCAAAGGGGCATTGGACATCGTCGCCACCGCCCTCGCCGAGCGCGGAGGCAGGATCGAATCTGTGATCATGCACGATTCCGGAGAGACGTTCAGGTCCCCGGACCTCTCGCCGGCCGTCAGGACGATCTCCGCATCCGATTGCGACAGATTCCTGGGGATCCGTCTGGGCTCCGACGGGGCCGTCGAGTGCCTGCGCAGGATGGGCATGGACGCCGTCGCCGACGGCGACAGGGTCACGGTCACGATCCCGCCGGTCAGGCTCGACATCATGCACGACGTGGATATCTACGAGGATGTCGCGACGGGATACGGGTTCGAGCGCTTCGGCGGCCCGTACAGCCTTGTCCAGACCACCGGCGGCCTGTCCCCGCTCACATCCATGTCCGAAGACCTCAGAGATGTCATGATAGGGCTCGGGTTCACGGAGGTCACCACCCTGACCCTCAGCAACGAGAGGGACGAGTTCAGGATCTCCGGGCTCCCCGAGGTCCAGGTCGTCAAGGTGCTCAACCCGATCACCGAGGACCACACCTGCCTGAGGGCCTACCTGACGCCCAGCCTCGTGAGGATCCTGAGGCACAACAAGCACAGAGACCTGCCCCAGAGGATCTTCGAGATCGGCAACGTGGTGAGGGACGACCTCACCCGGCCCAGGCTCTGCGCCATGGAGGCCTCCTCCAAGACATCCTTCACTTCGATCAAGTCCATCACCGAGTCGATCCTGAGAGAGATGGGCGTGCAGTACGCCCTTGAGCCCTGCGGCCTTCCCACGTTCATCCCCGGAAGGGGCGCGAGGATCGTCATGGATGGGAAAGAGATCGGGCTCTTCGGAGAGATGGCCCCGTCCGTCGTCGTCGGATACGAGATGACGCACCCGATAATGTTCGTCGAGCTGGACCTCGCCCCCATCGTCGAGAAGAAGAAGGGCACGCTGTTCTGAGTGGTTCCCATGGATGTCGGAGACAGGTTCCCTGATTTCGTCCTGGCGGACGAGAACGGCGAGGCTTTCGACTGCTCGATGCTCGAAGGGCTGAGGTACATCATCTACTTCTACTCGAAAGACAGCACTCCCGGGTGCACAACCGAGGCCGTGGAGTTCACCGCCAACGTGCCCAAGCTGATGATGCGCAACATAGCGGTCATCGGGGTGAGCAAAGACTCCTCCGCATCCCATCGGAAGTTCATGGACAGCAACCGGCTCAAGGTCAAGCTGCTCAGCGACCCCGACCACGCCCTGATGGAGAAGGTCGGGGCCTGGGGGCCCAAGAAGCTGTACGGGAAGGAGACCGTGGGCACGATCAGGTCCACCTTCCTCGTCGGGAAAGACGGCAGGATCGAGCAGGCCTGGCACAACGTGAAGGCCGCCGGGCATGCGGACAAGGTCACGGAATGCGCCCTGTCCAAGTTCAGGACGTCGCAGTGACCTGTCCATCTCCCTGAGCACCGCGCCGGCATCCGTTATCAGGCTGAGGTCGGCGCAATGATGTATCGGAGCATCCGGATCGCTGTTCACCACGATCACCTTCTTCGCCTTGGACATCCCCGCGATGTGCTGGACCGCCCCAGATATTCCGAAGGCCATGTAGACGTCGGGGGCGACGGTCCTTCCTGACATGCCGACCTGGCGGCTCCTTGGCATCCAGCCTTTCTCGACGAGCGCGCGGGAGCATGACACCATGCCGCCCAGCTTCGCCGCCACGGATTCGGCGACATCGACCAGCGCCCTCTCCTTCACCCCTTCCCCGAGAGATATCAGTATCTTCGCATCGCGGATGTCGGAGCCGGATTCCATGGACAGGACCTCAGAGATCACATCCTTGGCACAGGATGCCTCCGGCTGCCAGTATATGACCGTCCCCTGGCCTTCGGACTTATCGGGCCTCCGGAACGTGCCGGGCCTGACGGTGGCCATCTGGGGGTACCCGATGCATTGGATGTCCGCCATCAGCGTGCCTCCGAAAGCGGGCCTGGTCATGATGATGTCCCTGCCCTCGGCACGGAGGCCCGTGCAGTCTGCCGTGAGGCCCGATCCGAGCATGGACGCCAGTCTGGGGGCCAGCTCCCTTCCGCGGGAAGTGGCGCCGACCAGTATCAGCGCAGGCGAAATCCTCTCGGCAAGCCGGGCCAATGAGAATGCATACGATTCCGGCGCGTAGGGCGACCGGTCGCGGACATGGTACAGCGTCTCGACGCCGTAGCCGAAGATCTCCGGATAGAGGCCTTTCAGATCGTTTCCTCCGAACACGGCGCCGAAGACCCTGCCTTCGGCGAGCCCTTTGGCAGCGGATATGAACTCTGCGGACACGTCCGAGACGCGGATGCCATCTCCGGCGCGCTCCACTTCTATCCAAACGAGGACGCCGTCGGCCACCGACTGGTTGAGGTTGTAGGCCTTCAGCAGACCGGGAGGAAGCCTGTCGGGGTCCGACTGGCAGGTGGAGCAGGATCCCCCCGAGCATCCGCTCATCTGGAGCCCTCCAGCTGCCCGATGATGAACTCTGCCGCATATGCGGGGTCGTTGATCTCGACCTTGCGGTTGCGCCTTGCGGCCGATATCCTCTCGGTGGAGACGATCTTCGTCTTCGATCCTTTCAGCCCCACAGAGTAAAGGCCGAGCCCGAGGTCGACCCTGCCGATCTTTACGATCTCCTTGCCGCGCGACGACAGCCATCCGGAGACCGTCGGGAATGTCCCGTTGGGATCCGCATTGGCGAACGCCACTGCCGATCCTCTGGGGACCCTGACCGTCCTGACCATGTCGGAATAGTCCTGTTCCGCTACGAGCCCGTCTTCCGTCAGCTTCAAAGCGGTCACGTAGGCGAACTGCTGGACGTCCAGCATCCACGCCGTCTCGTAGGGCACCTGCCCGGTGTCCCCGTCGGTGGCCTGCCTTCCGAACGCTATCAGATCGGCATCGCATGCGTAGCGCGAGACGAAAGCCGCCAAGACGCGGGACGTCGCCCAGGTGTCCGCCCCGGCGAAGTCCTTGCCGCTTATCAGGAAAGCGTCGTCGGCGCCCAGCTCCAGGCATCTGCGGAGTGCGGCCTCCGCCTGGGGAGGCCCCATTGTGACGACAGCTACGGAATCGCCCTCCTGCCTGATGCCCAGCACGGACCTCAGCGCGAGCTCGTCGTATGGGTTGAGCACCGAGGGCACGCCCTCCCGCCTGAGCGACCCGTTCTCGTCTATCTGCACATCGTCAGTGCTCGGGACCTGCTTGACTGCTACCAGATACCTCATCGCATCACCCGATCAGGTTGCCTCTGCATAGGATCCCCTTGGGGTCCAGGACCTCTTTGATCCTGCGGATCCTGTCCACGCCCTCGGAACCGTACATCATATCCATGTACTCCGTCTTGATCTTCCCGATGCCATGCTCGGCGCTGGGGGATCCCCCCAGCTCCACGGCCTTCCTGGCGAACCTGGAGTAGACCTCCTTCGCCTTCTCGAAGTCCTCCATGGACTTCAGTATTATCTCCACATGCGGATGGTTGTTCCCGATGTGGCCGAATATGACGTATTCCAGGCCTGCCTCGTCCAGCTGCTCCGAGTAGTAGGACATCATCTCGTCCGCCGCTTCGTCGGGGACGGACATGTCAGTGCCCATCTTGTGTATGCCGGGCATCTTCCCCTTCAAGGATGCCACGTACTCGAATATCGATGCGGGGATCGCATGCCTGAGCGACCTCATCCTGGACCTGTCCTGGTCCTCGTGGCCGCACCACGAATCCCCGAAGAATGCGCCGTGGCGCCCGGCGATCTCCCCGAGCCTGCCGAGGACATCCTCGATGCCGCCGGCATCCTGGAGGTCGAGGAAGAGGGCGGCGCCCGCATCCCCGGGGATGGCCGGAGCCCTTATCAGGGCGGGATCCGAGGACATGACCTTCCTCAGGAGGCCCAGGGACCTGCCGTCCATGTACTCCAGGAACTCCGGGCCGACAGAATCGTCAGAGCGGATCTCGCGGACTGCTGCGAGGCAATCTTCGTCGGACGGGAAGAACGTCATGACCGATACCAAGGGATGGCGCGGGGCCAGGTAGATGTCCGCCTCGGCGATGATGCCGAAGATCCCCTCGGATCCTATGAACAGGTCCACCAGGTCCATTCCCTCCCGGAACATCGGGCCGGTGGCGTTCTTGACCCGGTCGTTGTAATCGTAGGACGGGATGTTGAAGGAGTAGAACGCGCGGCCGGCGGGGACGCAGAAGCGCCTGCCGTCCGCGACGATGTCCCCTCTCGTTATGTCTATCGGCTGCCCTTCCGGCAGGACGACCATCAGCCTCCTCACCCAGTCGCGGGTGGGGCCGTAGCGGTAGGTCCTCGGACCGGAGGAGTTGCATGCGATGTTGCCTCCGATGGACCCGCCCATCTCCGTGGGGTCCACCGGGTAGAAGTAATCGCAAAGCTCGGATGCCAGGGCCTCCTTTGCGCCTTCTGTGATATCAGCGAGCTTCGAGAAGTCCCTCGACCTGAGCGCCCTGTCGATCTCCTCCAGGGTGGTGCACGGCAGAACCCTGAGGAAATACCCCCTCTCGTCCTTCCCGACTCCGGTGACGCCCTTGAGGCGCTCCAGGGACAGGACGTCGCCTTCCATGGCCACCGCTCCGCCGCAGACGCCTGTGCGCATGGCCGACACGGTAATGGGGTTGCCCTTGAAGTTGTTGACCCTGACGACCTCCTTCAGCTCCTCGATATCCACCGGCACGATCACATGGACGGCCTTGCCGGTCAGCTTGGATTCGTCGGTCTGATACTTGGATCCTGATGATATCTTCTGCCTGTAGAACATATGGTTCACCCGCTGAGCCTCGGGATCATCGCGGCCATGACCGACTGCTCGGTAAGCGTCTTCCTGTCAAGTAGCCCGCGGCTCAGGAGCCCTACGGCCCCCTGCCTGCGCCCGATGTCCCTGTCGCCGTACACCTTCTTCACCGCATCCCCCACGGTCACCCCTGCACGGACCTCGTCCGCGATCGCATCAGGATATCTGAACCCGGAGCCCTGTCCGTAGGTCTCCCTGCCGTCGGAGCTGACGATGCTGCAATGCTGTATGTCGTACAGTCCGTCCAGCATCTCGAACACGCCCGCCTCGATGCCGACGGCCAGGTCGTGGCCGCCGAGGGCGGAGCGCGCACGGTTGAGGGAGCCCTGATGGGTCTGGTCGCCGAAAGGCTGTGGAGGCACTCCGCTGGGAGCGTCCACGGCGGCGATCCGGACTTCTCCGTATATCTTCTCCATCACGCTGCGCACGGCCTCCACCTTCACGGGGTTCAGCGACCCCACGGCGATGTCCGGCACCCTGATGTGCCCGGAACGGCCGTATGCCCCTTCCAGGATCATCGATGCGCTGATCTTCCTGCCGTCGTCCGCCATCACGAGCGGGACGATGCTGAGCTCCATCGGAGGGAGCCCGCGGGAGATCCGGCGGTCGTTCAGCTTCTCGCCGTTGGCGGCGGTCTCCTCGGAAACTACCAAGACAGACACGGAGTCCATCTTGTAGTCGGGGCCGTATATGTCGCAGATCTCTAATATCTCGTAGTCCGCGCGGTTCTCCAAGTATTGCTCCAGGCCGCTCTTCCTGAGATGGAACGGGACGGATGCCCCTCTGGAGCAGGAGGCCATGCTGTCCGAGGTCAGCCCGATGATCACATGGCCCCCCAACGAGAAGGCCCTTTCCAGAAGGGCCCTGTGCCCGTCATGGAGGACGTCGAAGGTCCCCGCGACAGCTACGGTCATAGGGCACCGAACACCAGGATGACCGTGACGGCCACGATCGCGACCCAGATAAGCCCGAGCTTGCGGAGCTTGCCCTTGACCTCGTCTCCGGCCGTGTCCTTGCATCCCTGAGAGCAGAACCTGCCCTCTCCGGCGAAAGCCTTCCCGCAGTTCACGCAGTGCCTGTGCTGCGGTATCTTCTCAACGTTCTCTGCCATGTCATGCCTCCCTGCGGTCCAGCTCGTTCTGCACCACAATCATGCAATGATCCGCGTGCAGGCTCCTTGGCCCGATGCAGATCTTGTCCGGGCCGTAGCCCAGGAGGGCCTGCTCCTCCTCTTCCGTGAGATCACGGTTGTCTCCCAGCACGAATATCGGGTTCGACGGGAAATCGAACCCCCTGCAGTCCTGCCCGTCCTCCTTGAGGTAGACGAAGCTGCCCTTACCGGAGAGCTTCCTGAGCACCTCCTTGAACGGCATGCGCGTTACGTAGACTCCGGGGGAGGACTTCACCTCCTCGTCGGAGCCAACCGGCTTCATGAGGGCGTTGCGTATGAGCGAAGCGGTGCTCCTCTCGTCCGGATTGAGGTACCTGAGCTCGTCCCCTCTGAATATGACGGTCTTGGGAGCATCGTCCCCGCCCATCATGCACAGGTACGCCTCCGCATCTTTGCGGAGGTCATGGCTCAGGAAGAACGCGGAGTTGACGCACCTGCACAGGATGTCGAGCCTCCCGGCCCCTCCGGCGATGTCGTCCAGCTTGAAGCTACCTGATGTGGCGGCCCTGTGGCCCGCGACCACGAAGTACCTCATTCGGATCCCTGCAGCTCTTTGAGGCTGTCCAAGTCGACTCCGGCCATCTGCTTCATCATCTGCTTGCGAACCTTGCGGTCTTTCCCGAAGGATGTCATGGTCTTCTTGGTGTTGTTGTACTGCTTCAGGAGCTCGCGGACATCGTGGGCGGTGACCCCTGCCCCGGCGGCGATCCTCTCGACCCTCTTGGCCTTTATGATCGACGGGTCCTCCTTCTCCTCGCTGGTCATGGAGTCCATGATCGTGCGGAAGACTGCCATCTTCTTCTGCGAGGCCTCGTAATCGATCTTGTCCTCGTAGGCGCTCATGCCGGGCAGCATGCCCATGAGCTTCTGGAGGGTTCCCATCTTGCTCATGGCCACCATCTGGTAGTACATATCGTTGAGGTTGAAGCGGCCGGACATCATCGCCTTGCTGACCGCTTCCATCGCCTCCTGGTCGTCGATCTCCTCGGCGGCCATCTGGATCAACCCGGACAGGTCTCCCATGCCCAGAAGCCTCGCGATGAACTTGTTGGGATCGAAGGCCTCCAGGTCGCGGATGTGC
>CAVHMZ010000066.1:413-2373 GCA_963637225.1 Segatella hominis | reverse complement strand
CTCGTACTCGTCCCTCAGCTTGGCGTCGTCCATCATGAAGTCGCCCTTGTAGTAGTGGGCGAAGGACCTGGACAGGTCGTGGTCGAGGGTCCCGCAGGTGGTGATGATCAGGTCGATCATGCCGTTCCTCACGAGGTCGACGATCACGCCGCGGGTCCCGGTGGCCATTATGCACGCGGGGAAGGAGAGGATCCTGAGGCAGCCCTCCTTCTTGACCATGGCCTCGGCGATGTCGGTGGCGTCGGCGAGCTTCTGGGCGGTGAATCCGCCCGCGCGGCCCATGGCCCTGAGCATCTGGTCGACGGTCATTCCTTTGGTCACTTTGATATCCTCAACGGGTATGAGTTCGAGTTTTCCTGACATGATAGTCACTGCCCGCCTGCTAGATGCCGGTTGTTTATAACAGTAGTGATGCCTCCGGCAGGGCGCGCCCGTCCCTCATTTTATTATAAAGCGGGCACGGCTCATGGTTTATATAGGAGTTGGATATAGTCGGTCATATTCGAGAGGACCCACCATGTATATGCAGACCGAAGTCGAGAAGGTTGTATGCATTCCGCCCAAGGATTTGAAGGATGACATAGACAGCGTCATCGACAAGCTCACCTGGGACACCTACGAGGGCCGCCTTGGCGAGGACAAAAACTTCACAGTCCTGATCAAGAACGTCAGGACGGTCGGGCCCGGGCGCATCGTCCACGGGGACGGCTCCGTCTACCAGACCGTGAAGTACGACCAGGTCATCTTCAAGCCCAGGGACGGGGAGATCGTCGAGGGGGTCGTAGTGGAGATCCTGAAGTTCGGAGCCTTCGTGAGGTTCGGGCCCCTTGACGGCCTGCTGCACATCAGCCAGGCCATGGACGACCGCGTCGACATCGACGAGGCCAACCAAAGGCTCGTCGGGAAGGAGTCCGGTAGGTACCTCGCCGTCGGCGACATCGTCAGGGCGAGGGTCGTCAGCGTGGACCTCAACGAGAAGAACCCGCAGGAGAGCAAGATCGGACTGACCATGCGCCAGCCCGGCCTCGGCAAGCTCCAGTGGATCGAGGAAGACCAGAACAAGAAGAAGTCCAAGGGAGGCGACGAGTGATGGCGGGCCCCGCGTACAAGGCGTGCAAGGAGTGCAGCTACATCGACGAGGCCGACGTCTGCCCCCGCTGCGGCGGACAGATGTCCAAGGACTGGCAGGGCTTCCTCGCGGTGGTCGATTTCGAGAAGTCCGAGATCGCCAAGAAGATGGGGATATCCGCCAACGGCAGGTACGCCCTGAAGGTCCGCAAGTGAGGCCGATCGGGAATGTTCGACAAGGATCTCGTCCTCCCGGAATCCGCCAGGGGCTCTTTCAAGGAGCCCGTCGGCAGGGAGATGGACGAGTCCGAGATCGACGATAACGCTCAAACCTGTTTCATCACCGTCGGGGACGTGGTATCCCTGACATTCAGAAGGCACGGCGTGAGGCCGCTGCTGTCGATATACGACGGCAGCACGGAGCGCAGGGAGATGACGGAGTTCGCCGAGCTCGTGGAGGGCGAGGAGAAGGAGGTCGTCTCGAACCCGGCAGGACGGATAACCGCTCAGATGGCGGATGCCGTCCGCAGGGGCATCGAAGGGGAAACCGGGCTCATCAGGGTCGAGGGAGAGGAGGATCTGGCGCTGTTGCCGTGCATGATTTACGCTCCCGAAGGCGCCGTGATAGTCTACGGAATGCCCGGAAGGTGCATGATGGCAGTCGCCACGGACGGAGCCGTCAGGAAGAGGGCCGCCGAACTGGCGGCGCTAATGGAGGAATCGGAATGAAGATAGAGATAACAGAGCAGAGGGAGAACCCCCTCCAGAAAAGGGTCGAGGTCCGCTTCACCATCGACCACAGCGGCGAGTCCACCCCCGGCAGGAATGCCGTGGCCGAGGAGATCGCCAAGATGACCAAATCCAAGAGGAACTGCGTTGTCGTCGACAATAT
>CAVHMZ010000066.1:0-403 GCA_963637225.1 Segatella hominis | reverse complement strand
GGATACGCCAAGGTCTACCAGAACATGGAAGCCGCCCTCGAGTTCGACAGGGCGTACCTGCTCAAGAGGAACGGCATCGAGGCCCCCAAGCCCGAGGCCCCCGCCGAGGAAGCTCAGGAGTGATTCTGATGGCAAAAGCACCGGCACCCAAGAAGGCAGTCTGCAAGAAGGACGCATACAAGGTGGAGGGCGATAAGGTCGTCAGGACCAAGCCCGTCTGCCCCAAGTGCGGCCCCGGCGTGTTCATGGCCACCCACAAGGACCGTGTGTCCTGCGGCCGCTGCGGATACACCGAGTTCAAGCAGAACTGAGAAGATAGTCTTCAATCCGCCTCCACCCTCTCACCAGGAGGCTCAGGATCCGGCCGGGGCATCCCGCCCCGGCTTTTATTTCTTCTCATAAA
>CAVHMZ010000065.1:0-7593 GCA_963637225.1 Segatella hominis | reverse complement strand
GTGCATGAGGCTGTCCAAGAAGGTCCGCAGGATCGTCTGGGAGAACATCGTGTTCGCATTGGGCGTGAAGTTCGCCATCCTGGCCACGACCCTGCTCGGGATTACGGATATGTGGGCCGCCGTCTTCGGAGATGTAGGTGTCACGGTGATCGCCATCATCAACGCCATGAGGTGCATGAAACCCTCTGCCGAAGCCGGGCCTGCCTCGGTCCCGGAACCCGAAGCCTGATTTCCTGAGCCTCCGTAAACCCCTTCTCTCCTCCGATGGGAACTTCAGTCGATAGGATTAACAGTTTCGATGCCATCTCGCAGTCATGGATGCGCTTAAGAAATCGTTTCTGGCGATTGCAATCATCGTCGCTATGCTCTGCATAGTCCCGATGGCCGCCGACACCGAAGCCTCGGGCGAAGCGGACGGCTTCCTGCTCTATCAGATCAGCCCCTACGGGGATGATGAGGGGATCTCCGTCTACAACTACGGCAACTCGACGCTGGATCTGAAAGGGTATCAGATCGCCACCAAGAAATACACGATGACCGTGACCGAGTCGATAAGCGTCGGCTCCGACACGTCCGTCACGCTATACAACAAAGATGTCGAAGGCTCCGTTTTCGCCGGCCAGGTGCCGTCGCATCGGTTCTCGGACGTCTGCACCCTGAGCGACGGGAAACCGATATCTATCGACAATATCTTCATCAACAGCGGCGACTACGTCCAGCTGAAAGACTCTTCCGGAAATGTAATCGATGCGGTCTATTACGGCAAAATAACCATCGACGAGAAATACTGGACCGGCAAGGCCCTCACAATCCCCTCCAAGTCCATCTTCCAGAGGATCGGCACTTACGACACCGATTCCGCCGATGACTGGTCGAAGTACGTCCCCGGAAGGACAAGCCTGCCCTTCGAGCCCGATCTCAAGTTCGATGCCGCCGTCACCCCGTTCATCTTCCCGGACAGCGGCGGGATACCCGTCCTTCAGGCACTGGAATCTGCCGAGAAATCCATTTACATCACGATCTACCAGTTCTCCAACACGAATGTATATTCCCTTCTCTGCGACAAACTGGACCAGGGGGTCGAAGTGAAGCTTCTAGCCGCAGGCAATTGCCTCAATTACGAAGAACAGATGTCAAAAGATGTCACTTACATGAAGGCCCTGGTCGACCGCGGAGCGACAGTCCGCATCATCGGCCTTGACGATAGCAGCGTGACGAACCGCTACGCCTTCGTCCATGCGAAATACACCATCGTCGATGAGGAGAAAGTCATCATAACATCCGAGAACTGGACCACGAGCAACCTCAACGGATCCCTCACCGATAATCCATACGCAGGAGACCATGGAAACCGCGGATGGGGCGCCATCATCGAGGGCACGGACTACACCGAATACATGATGAAGGTCTTCGAACAAGATTTCAAGGAAGATTACGGAGACGTGAAAGACCTTCTCACAGCATACCCCAATGTGAAGTCCGCCACCATCGCAGAGTACAAGGCGCCCGAGAGCGCAACATTCACTTCGTACAATGCCAAAGTCACGCCGGTTCTCTCGGCCGACAACTCCGGCAAAGCGATAGAATACTACATAGACAACGCAACCGAAAGAGTGTACTCGCAGCAGCAGAGCCTGGGCAGCTCGTACCAGAAGCTGGGAAGCGACTCGCCCGTCACGATGATGGCTGAAAAGGCCTCTGCCGGCGTGGAGTGCAAGGCCATATTCTCCGCGAATATAAGCAATGACGTAATCATCAAGATAAACCAGTCCACGTTCGTCAAAACGGCCAGCATGGACAAGCCTTATGTGCATAACAAGGGGCTGATCTGCGACGACTACGTATGGGTGTCATCGATCAACTGGACATCGAACTCGATCTACAACAACAGGGAATCGTGCGCCGTCATACAATCTGCAGAGATCGCGGATTACTACGCGGCATCGTTCCTCAAGGACTTCGCCAGATACTACACCTACGAAGGGTTCAGCATCGACACCTCGACCATCAAGGAGTCCTACCCCGCCGGCAAGGAGATAACATTCCAGGTATCCGTGATCCCGGAAGGGAACTACACCTACGTCTGGGACCTGGGTGACGGATCGGACCCCATAACGACAACGGTGCCCCGCGTCGCCTGCAAGCCGATCTCCACGGGAGATGCGTCTGCATACGTGCTCAAGCTGACGGTCACAGACTCCAGCGGGAACTCCACTACCGTGACGAAGGACTATTCTGTGATCAAGGAATCGGGCGGGAGTGGCCTGCTCTCCGACAAGTCCCTCATCTTCGCGGCGATAGTCATCGTCCTGCTGGCAACGACCCTGTTCATAAAGTTCGCAGGCCTGGGCGGGAAGTCTTCCAAGAAGAGCACCAAGACAAGGTCCGGATCTTCTATCAAGAAGAGGAAGTGATCCGACGCACCTCATCAGGAGGATGGCCGAGGCCGACATCATGCCGGTCTTCGGCATCCTCAACTCAAACCTCGATGACTTCTTCTCCGAGGAAGTCATCTTCTTCTTCCTCCGGCAATGGCCTGAAGGCCAGTTCGTGGCGACAGATTACAGGGGAGATGTCATCGGAGCGCTCTGCGCAGCCCGCCTGGGCCCCGGCAGGGCAACAGTGAGCCTCCTTGCGGTGGATTCCCGGCACAGGCGCGCCGGCGTAGGATCCGCCCTCCTGGAGAACCTGGACAGGGCCTGCTTCATGAACGGGATCGCCACGCTGCAGCTGGAGGTCAGGACGACCAATTCCGATGCCGTCCGCTTCTATTCCCGGAGAGGCTACAGAGTGGCAGAGGTCCTGCCTGGATTCTACAACGATGGCGGCTCCGGCTACCGGATGGTCCGCGACCTCAGGCTCAGTCCTTCCTGAGGATGATCCCTATCGTCATCGCGCCGACCACAGCGATGGCGGCGGCTAATATGTAATTGAGCATGGCGCTCTTGTCGTCTTCGCCGCCGCTCTGGCCGTTCGGATGCTCCGCGATCCTGTAGACGCCGGTGCCCTGGGCGATGAACGAGACTTCGGGGTAGGCGGTTTCGACGGTCAGCATCTCGCTCTCGTCCTCGGCGTAAACGTGGTAATCCGTGCTCCCCGGCATGGTGACGGTGACCGTCGTCGTGAAAGCGGCCAGCGCAGAGGGGTTTATCCCCTGCACTGCAAGCCTGTACTGCGCCTCCCGGTCTCCCGAAGAGACCTGCTTCAGGGAGATCATGAACCAGCTCCCTGTGAAGTACATCGAAGAAGGCGCCACGATCGACACCTGGCGGTCGCCGTTGAGCAGGAGGACGGAAATGCTCCTGATGTATGAACTGCCGGAAGACCTGATCACCACGGAATCGTCGTCGGAGGCCATGACCTCTATGGACCCGTCGTCCCTGGGGTTGACTGATATGGAGTACGCGATGAACCCGTCCCCTTCCACGGCGCCTTCGATCGTCCCTCCGCGGCTCTTCTCGATCAGCCCCGAATTGACGGCCTCGCCCTCTGCTGCCAAGACACCCTCCAGATAGCACTGGTATGCGACGATCAGCATCGCGCCCGGGGCAATATGGAGCTGAGCGCCGTAAGGGACCGCGAATATGCATGATGTCACGAGGTGGAACCCGGCGCGGACCTCCATGTCCGATGCGGACGCCCATATCCCGCGGTCGCCGTAGACAGGGATGGACCCTGTCCCGGCGGCGTAGGTGGTGGTGCTCAGGGACTTGGTCCTGGCGTTCCCGCCGATGGTGTAGCCGGAGAGCTGATAGCAGGTGCTCTGGGCGCGGTTGGACGTCCTGAAGCACTTGTCCTGGCAGACCTGCGTGCCCGGGCCGTCGATGAGGATGTTCTTGGCAGATGTCTCGATGGTGCTCATAGACACCTTGTCCCCGTTCCACAGTATGGAAGGGATCTCGACGATGCCCGACCCGACGATCGCCGATATGACGGAGACCGTGTCGTCGATCCTCACAGACACATCCCCTCTTGCGTAGAACGAGTTGATCCCGCTCAGGACATAGTTGCTCCCGTACTCGGTGTCCGCTCCGATGCAGAAGTAGTCCACGGAGCCGTGCATCATGTCGTAGTCCAGCGTGCCGACCACGGAGCATATGTTCGTCATGTACCCCACGGAGCCTCCGTCCAGGACGAAGGACACCGATGCGTACCTCCCGTTCTTCCCGGAGGGGAAGAAGCGGTCGATGTGCGACCCGGCAGAGACCTTGGACTCTATCGATGATGCTTCCACCATGTCCTCCGTCGGAGACACCTCGGACGCCTTGCAAGAGGAGAATGACAGGCTCACGGCGCCCAGCGGGCTGTACATGATGGTGTAATGGTCCTTGAGCTGGTTCTTCACCGCGGGGGCCACAGTGAGTACCTTCAGCGTGCCGACGGAGCCTCCGGACATGTCCAGCACGATATCCACGGGCGCCCTCTGGTCGTCCTTCGCGTCAACGCGGAGGAGGGCGAGGTCGTAGAGGCTCCCGGACACCATGGCGACGTTGAGATCATCAGCGAGGACAGACAGCTGCGTGACGACGAGCGACGAGTTCGATGGGATCGCAAAGACCGTCCATTCCTCCTTGGACTCTATGTCTGAGAAGGAGGCGGTGCGCTTCATCACGTTGACCGTGGACTTGGCGCCCTCGTAGATTATGGCGTCGGCATTCGGATGCTCCGCGGCGAGCTCCATGTCGGGGCTCAGCGAGACCGCGTCCGAATCCGCAGACGAGAATGCCGCCAGGGCCAATGCCACGGCTGCGAAGACGATGATCGCTCTCCTGACGGCTTCCATGCCGATGCCATCACCTCTGCATTTATAAAGGATGGCGAAAGAATGTCGATGAAAAGGATGGGTAAAGGGGGAGATCCCCCCCTGTTTGGATCAGTTGAACATCGAGTCGTCGAGATGCTCGGTCTGATAATAATAAGAGGAGCGCTCCTTCTGAGCGGAGGACACGTCCTTGGAAAGGCCCTTGTTATAGGAGCCGTAACGCTCGCGGATCTGCTCCTCGACGCTCCTGGAGCGCTTGAGAGCGCGGCGGATGTGGTCCCCTGTTATGTACGGGGCCTCCTCCATCACCGCGATGTCCCCTGCGGCGCGGATGAGGCCGCCCAGCTCCCTGAGCCTGAGGGTCAGGGCGCCGTTCTGGTTGTCCGCCTTCGCGCGGGCCTTGCCTTCCCGGATGATCAGCTCCACGGCCTCTACGGTGGCGTGGGGGATGTGCCCGTCCAGGTTGACCTCCTGGGCCACGAACTGCGCGTACTTGGCGCGGTTGTGGGGGGTGTCGGGCATGGCGATGTCCACCAGCACCTCGTAGCCTCCTCCGATGATCCTCGACCTCAGCGGGGACAGGATGTTCTCCAGGTCCTGGATGTTGCATGCGGCGACCAGGATGAAGTCGCAGGGGACGTCGTCCACCTTGACGCTCGCTCCGGCCGACTGGGGGTTCCTCCCCACGATGGGGAAGGTCTTCTCCTGCATGGCGGTGAGGATGTACCTCTGGAGGTCCCCGAGATGGGAGATCTCGTCGATGAACAGCACTCCCTCGTGGGCCTCGTGGATGGATCCGGCGACTATCCTCTCGTAAGCGGGGGTCCCCAGCTTCTCGTGGCCGCCATAGGGGTCGTGCCTCACGTCCCCCAAGAGCTCGGTCTCGGACGCTCCGGTGGCCAGCACGAACGGGTCGCGGTGCAGCTTCACCAGCACCTTCTCGTTGCTGGTCCTCTGGAGCTCGCCCCTCTTGTCGAGGGCCTTCTGGTCGAGCATGCGGATCTTGTCTCCTGCGCGCTCGAAGATGACCACTTCCTCCACGCCGTCGCGGGTGCGGGTGGTGTGGACCTTCTCCTTCCCTGCGGTGACCTGGGGCATGGCGACCTCCAGCATCCCGCCCAGGATGTCCTGGAAGGGGTTGCTGCGGTTGCCCATGTCCATCTTGCTCTGGCTGCAGTGGGGGCAGGTGATTTCCGACGGGAGCGAGTACGCCCCGCAGGACTTGCACCTGTACCCCAGGTGCTCCGCCACGTTCTTCGGCGCGTCCTCGGGCTTCATCAGCACTCCGACGGACTCGGCGCGGATGCTCTCCTCCCTCTCCACCTCTTCGGCGTCCAGGACCTCGAGGAACGGCCTCTCGGCATTCTCGGGGTTCTTGACCACCCTGACCTCGTGGGAGGGCTGGGGGAGGTTCATGGAAAGGGCCCTTGCGATCATGGACTTCCCGGTTCCGGGAGGCCCGACCAGGAGCAGGTGCCTGCGCTGCCTGGCGGCGATCTTCGCGAGCTCGATCGCCTCCTGCTGCCCCAGCACCCTGTCCAGGGGGTCGGCGGGGATCTGGATCTCCTCGGTCGACTGCATGGACGCGAAGTCGTCCCAGGTCTCGACGGGTCTCTTCTCTGTCATGGGAATCCTCAGTACAGGTTGTCCTTCGTCCAGATGGTCAGGTCTGCGGGCATCTTGGTGATGTTCCCTCTCCTGGTGCCGACGACGATGCCTATGCCCTTGTCGGCGGAGACATCGACGATCCTCTGAGAGATGACGCCATCGAACACGATGTAGGCGACGTTCTCGGAGTCCTCTTTCAGGGAGTTGACCAGGCTCTTGACCGCGACCTCGCGGATGACCTGCATGTCCTTGTCCAGTACCTTGGCGTTGTGGGTGGTGGAAAGGCTCAGGAGCATGTCCCTGAACTTCTCCTGCTCGGGGGTCAGGACCTTGTCGCTGACCTTCTTCGCGCGTCCGCGCCTGGCCTCTTTCTTGGGCTTGTCTTCGGCAGGCTCCCGGGCAGGAGCCTCGGCGGGCTTCTCCTCGGCGGGCTGCCCGACAGCCTCTGCAGGCGCTTCAACGGCCTCGGCGGGCTGCTCGGCAGCCTCGGGCCTCTCCTCGGCCGGCTCCTCGGCGAGAGCCTCCTCGCGGACCATCAGGTGGGTCTCGGGCTTGATGGCCAGGGACCTCTGGGCCGCGGGCATCTCGATTGCATCGCCGTCATGCTTCTTGCGGAACTTGTCGATGGCGCCGTTGTCGAACCTCTCCTTCTTGGGTTCGTCCCTGTCCCTGCGCCTGTCCTCGCGGTCCTTCCTGCGGTCATCCCTGTCCCTGCGCTCGCGCCTGGCCTCGTCCTCGTCGCGGCAGCTCTCTCTTGGCTCGTACCTGGACTCGTGCTCCGCCTCGAGCTCCTCGAGGGGCCTCTGCTCGGTGTTGGCCAGCCCGTTCATCTCCATGTACTGGTCCCCGGGGGTCTTGTTCCTGAGGCATTTGATGATCTGCTTGGCGGTGAGCTCCTCGACCTCGTGGGCGCGGGGCGCGCGGGCGACGAAATCGACATCGGCCACCTGGAAGAGCTCCCTGAGGATGAGCTCTCCTCCCCTGTCGCCGTCGACGAAAGCGGTGGCGACCCTCTCGCGGGAGAGGTCCTGGACGGTCTTGGGGATGTTGGTGCCCTCGACGGCGATGGCGTTCTTGATGCCGGCCTTGAGGAGGTTCAGGACATCGGACCTGCCCTCGACGATGATGATCGCCTCGGAATCCTTCACGTTGGGCCCGGCGGGGCACCTGTCCTTGCCGTAGGTGGTGATCTCCTCGACCTGGACGCTCTGCCTGACGCTGTC
>CAVHMZ010000064.1:0-5907 GCA_963637225.1 Segatella hominis | reverse complement strand
CCCTGCCATGGATCAGAAGAACAAGGCGCTGATGGCGGCAGCCGTCATCGCCATCGTAGCGGCGCTGGCCGCATCGTATTTCCTTCTGCCCGACAGCTCCCACGAGCCGAGGGCGAAGATATTCCCCCAGCCGATAGAAGACGGGGACAAGGAGTATCCGACGGCGGCCGAGGCCCAAGAGCAGTACGGCCTGGCGATGGCATCCCTGAAGTCCTCGCTATCCGACAGCTCCCTCGGCACCGATGCCATGTCGAAGGCCATAAGCTCTGCCGAATCGGCTCGGGACACCCTTAAGGACAAGTTCAACTGGGTCGCGCTCGACTACAGCAGGGCGCCCTCTCGCATGAGCTCCGAGTATCAGGCATGGGAGGTCTTCTCGTCCGGCATCTCGGACAGCCTGGCCGTTGCCGTGAAGGACGCTCTGTCCGGCCCCTGCGCCGGCACCGTCGAGGCCGCATTGAAGGCGCTGGGCGAGGATCCCGAAGACTACCGCGCCTACGGGGAGATAACTCCCGAGGAGAAGGCCCTCCTGCAGAGGCAGACCGAGCTGAAGGCGCAGTACGAGGCGGTCATGGGGACGGAATACACGGCGACCGATTCGCAGGGGCGCACCTGGACCTTGGCAGAGGTCGCGCAGAGCACCGTCCTCACGATCGAGGAGAAGGAGCGGCTCGTGAAGGAGATCTACGCCGCGCAGTTCGCTGATGCCGCAGAGGTGTACGTGCAGCTCGTCCAGGCGAACAACCGCTACGCTCAGCTCCTGGGATACGGCAGCTACACGGAATACGCGTACAAGGAGAGGTTCGCGAGAGACTACCTGCCGTCCGATGCAGAATCGTTCGGCGAGCTGGCCGCGCAGGCCTACTACATCAGCCGGAACGCCTGCGATCTCTCCGGGCACAGCCGCGAGAGCTGCGTCAAGGATACCGAATGGCTGTACAAGCTGGATGCCGACGGGCTCATAGAAGCTTCGGCCCCCTTCATACGCTCCATGAGCAAGGACCACTCCAGGCTCCTGGACTATATGGTCGAGTACGGCCTGATAAACATCTGCTTCGATAACGGGAGGAGCGAGGACGCATACACCGCGGACATCCGGACCCGCGGGAGCGCCCTCGTATACATCGGGAAGTCCAGCCTCGGCCCTCTCACGGAGACCACGCTCATCCATGAGTTCGGCCACTCGACCAACGTCTGCCTGACCCCGGACAGGTCATCGTGCTTCGATGTCATGGAGATACATTCCCAGGGCCTCGAGGCGCTGTACTGCGCTTCCGGCCTCGTAGGGAACGGCTCCGATGCCGCGGTCAGGGTGATGGAGCTGAGCACGCTCATGTCGGTCATGTCGGAATCCGCGATCCTCACAGAGTTCGAGATCTGGGCCTACAAGACCGAGGCCGAGACAGGCTCCCTCGCCGCCGGACAGGCATGCGACAAGTTCGGGGAGATCCTCGACAGCCATGGGATCGTGTATTCCACCCCGTACGACCAGAAGTACGCCTGGGCGAACATTCCTCACCTCTTCCAGAGCCCGCACTACTACATCAGCTACGGCACGTCGGTGCTGAACGCCATGGAAATCTACCTGGAAGCCCTGGACGACTACGGCTCTGCGAAGGAGAAGTACATGAGCCTCCTGTACCAGGAGGATGTCGGAGGCTACGTCGAGGCCGTCGAGAAGGCCGGGCTGTCAAACATGCTGGACATCGGGAAGGCCAAGAAGGTCATCGACGGGATCGAGGATGCCCTGAAGGCCATGAAGGGCTGAAGCCGATGCGGCGGGGGCGCTGGCGGGGAGGCTCCCTGCCCTGCCCCCGGAGCTGTATCCGTGCCGGCCGCAGCCTCCCCCGGCTGCCCGGCCTTTAAGAACGCATGATGGATACGCCCTGCCATGGATCAGAAGAACAAGGCGCTGATGGCGGCAGCCGTCATCGCCATCATAGCGGCGCTGGCCGCATCTTACCTCCTTTTGTCCGACAGCTCCCATGAGCTCAGGGCGAAGGCGTTCCCTCAGCCGATGCAGGACGGGGACAAGGACTACCCTTCCGCCGCCGAGGCCCGGGAGATGTCGGACGGGATGGCCGCATCCCTCGCGGCATCCCTGTCGGACGGTTCCCTGGACGCGGATGCCATGGGGAAGGCGATATCGGATGCGGAAGCCGCGGTCGACATCATCGAAGAGAAGTTCGGGTGGGTCAACCTCGATTACTTCGAGGATCCTTCGAGCATGAAGTCCGAGTACCAGTCCTGGCAGTCAGTATCGGGCCTGATCGGCAGCAGGTTCGCGGAGACCGTCAAGGCCGCCCTCTCCGGGCCATGCTGTTCCACTGTGGAGGCTGCGCTGAAGGCAATCGGCGAGGATCCGGAGTATTACCGCTCCTACAGCGAGACGACCCCCGAGCAGGAGGCCCTCCTTCAGAGGCAGTCCGACCTCATGGCCCTGTACGACACCATCATAGGGACGAAGTACGAGGTTACCGATGCCCAGGGCCGTACTTGGACGCTTGAATCCGTCGCCGAGAGCGCCACCCTCACCGACGAGGAGAAGAAGGCCCTCACCGCAGAGATCTACGCCGAGCAGTACACGGATGCCGCCGAGGCGTACGTGGAGCTGGTGCAGGTCAACAACGAGTACGCCAAGCTGAAGGGCTATGACAATTATGCGGAGTATGTCTACAAGGTGGAGCGCATGAGGGACTACACCGTCTCCGACGCCAAGTCCCTGTCGCAATTGGCGTCCCGGGCCAATGAGATCGCCGAGAACGCGTACGATCTCGCCGGATACACTCCGGAGAGGTGCAAGGAGGAGACGGCATGGATGTACGGCCTGGATGCCGACGGGCTCATCGATGCGATGGAGCCCTTCATACGCTCGGTCGGCACCGACCACTCCCGCCTTCTGGACTACATGGTCGGGTATGGGCTCATCTACATCTGCGACAACGAGGACAGGATAAGAGCTGCTTATTCGGAGACCATCAAGAGCCGCGGCGCCGCAATGATCTACATGGGCGTCGGGACGGAGGGTCCGAAGAAGGTCATAGCGCTCGTCCATGAGTTCGGGCATTCGTCCAACGACTGCCTCACGCCGGACAGGAGCCCCTGCTACGATGTCAAGGAGATCCACTCGCAGGGCCTGGAGGCGCTGTTCTGCGCATCAGGCCTGGTGGGGCACGGCTCCGGCGATGCGGTGTCCGTGCTCAAGATGAGGGAGTTCGCGAGCGTCTTGGCCAAGTCGTCCATCCTGACCGAGTTCGAGATATGGGCGTACGAGACGCAGGCCGAGACCGGCATCCTGACTGCCGACCAGGTCTGCGATAGGTACGCGTCCATCCTCGAGAGCCACGGCATATCTTACGACATCCCTTATGACCAGAAGTACGACTGGGCCCGCATCATGCACCTATTCAAGCTGCCCCATTACTACGTCAGCTACTGCACGTCTGTCCTCAACGCGATGGAGGTCTACCTGGAGGCTCTGGACGATTACGGCTCCGCGAAGGAGAAGTACCTCGGCCTGCTGTACCAGGGGGGCGTGGGCGGATACGTAGCAGCGGTGGAGAAGGCCGGATACTCGAACGCGCTGGACATCGAAGCCTCCTTGCGGATCATCAACAGCATGGAGGATGCCCTGAAGGCCATGGGCAGCTGATGACGCCGCACGGCAGGCGGGGCGGCCCCGCAGCGTCTGCCCGCTCCCGGCCGGAAGGAGAGATGGTTAAACCTATGAGCCCATGCTTCTCCATGCAGCAGAAGAACAAGATCGTGCTGGCGGCGGCCATCGTCGCCATCGTGGCGGCCTTGGCAGTCGCTTATGCCCTGTCGCCCGACGGATCACATGAGCGGAGGGCCCATGCGTTCCCCCAGCCTATTCAGGACGGCGACAAGGACTATCCGACAGCCGCCGAGGCCCGGGGGGGCTATGAGAAGGCCATGTCTTCTTTGGAATCGTCGCTGTCAGATACTTCGCTGAGCATCGATGCCATGAAGGAGGCGATATCCGATGCCGAGCATTCGCGGGATGTCCTCATCGACAAGTTCCAGTGGGTCAGCCTCGACTACAACAAGGGCCCTTTGCGCATGAGCTCCGAGTACCAGGCTTGGCAAGTCCTGGTGCCTGACTTGAAAGACAGCTTCTCCAAGGCCGTGAAGGATGCTCTGTCCGGTCCCTGCGCCGGCACCGTCGAGGCCGCATTGAAGGCGCTGGGCGAGGATCCTGAGAAGTACCGCGGCTACGGGGAGATGACTCCCGAGGAGAAGGCCCTCATGCAGAGGCAGACGGAGCTCAAAGCGCGGTATTACGAGATCATAGGGACGGAGTACAAGGTCGTCGATGCCCAGGGGCGCACCTGGACCCTGAAGACGGTCGCCGAGAGCACCGCGCTGACCGACCAGGAGAAGAAGGCCCTCGCCGCAGAGATCTACGCCGAACAGTATACGGATGCCGCAGGAGTGTACGTGGAGCTCGTGCATGTGAACAACTCATATGCCGAGCTGAAGGGCTACAGCGACTATGCCGCATACTCCTACGAGGAAGTCTACGGAAGAGGATACTCGGCATCCGATGTCGCGGGCCTCACTGCATTGGCCGGACAGGCATATGACCTTAGCAAGAACGCGTATAGCCTTGCAGGGTACACCGAGGAGAGGTGCAACGAGGAGACCGCATGGTTCTACGATCTGGACGCCGAGGGGCTCATAGAGAACGCGACGCCGTTCATACGCTCTATGAGCCAAGACCACTCGGATTTGCTGGACTACATGCTGGAGTACGGGCTCATCAATATATGCGAGGACGAGGGCAGGATACGCACGGCCTATTCGGAGGACATCATCACGCGCGGCGCTGCCGTGATATATCTGGGGAGCACGGGCAGGGGCCCCAACACGGAGAGGTCGCTCATCCACGAGTTCGGGCACTCGTCCAACAGCTGCCTCACCCCGAACAAGACCGTCTGCTACGATGTCGCGGAGATCCACTCGCAGGGCCTGGAATCGCTTTACAGCGCATCCGGCCTCGTGGGGCACGGCTCCGACAGGGCGTTCGCTCTGCTCAAGATGAAGGGGTTCGCATCGGTCCTGTGGTCGGCTCTGGTGATGACGGAGTTCGAGGTATGGGCATATCAGACCGAGGCCGAGGCCGGCCCATTGACCGTCGAGCAGGCATGCCAGAAGTTCGATGCCATCCTGGACAGCCATGGCATCTCATACAGCGCCCCCTACGATCAGAAGTACTACTGGGCGCAGATCCTGCATCTCTTCCAGTTCCCTCACTACTATATCAGCTACGGCACGTCGGTGCTGAACGCGATGGAGATCTACCTCGATGCGATCGATGATTTCGATTCTGCCAAGAACGAGTACCTGGACCTGCTGTACCAGGAAGGCGTGGCGGGCTATGCTCCCGCAGTGGAGAAGGCAGGGCTGTCGAACGCTCTCGATGCCGGGAAGTCCAAGGAGATCCTCGACAGGATGGAGGAGGCGCTGAAGGCCATGAGGAGCTGACCTTCTCGCTCTGGCGGGCGATGCGGCCGGATCCGGATGGCGATGCGCCCTCATGGAACCGAAGGACAGGGCCAGCGCATTCCCTGAACCGATCCAGGAGGGCGGACAGAGCTGTCCGGATGCGTCGAAGCCGTCAAGGAGGCCGGGCTCGTCAGCGCGCTCGATGCCAGGAAATCCCCGGGGGTCCTCTACAGGTTCAGGGAAGCCCTCAGCCGTCTGAAGGACAAGGCCTGAGCCTTGCTCCGGCGCCACCATCATGCTGCAATATGCGCATTCTATGCAGCATAATGGCGGCGCTTTAAGCCTTTTCAACAGGCTTCTACACCATGGAATCGAAACAGGATATAGCATTCGTGGCTGTCGTGGCCGCGATCATCGTCGCGGTCGCGCTGGCGGCCGCAT
>CAVHMZ010000063.1:0-3811 GCA_963637225.1 Segatella hominis | reverse complement strand
GCCCTGTCCGCGGGTGATCCCTCCGTCGGATGTAACGATGCAGCACTGCTGCACGTCGTAGAGGCCGTCGGGGAACTCGTACACGCCCGCTTCAATCCCAACAGCCATCGCGTGGTCCCCCAGCGCTCCGCGGGCGCGGTTCTCCGCCCCCCGGCGGGTCTGTTCTTCGAAGGGCTGGTCCGGCACGCCACTCTTCGCGTCCACGGCGGTTATCCTGACGTCGCCGTAGATCCTCTCCATGACGTTGCGGACCGCCTCAACCTTCACGCGGTTGAGCGATCCGACCGCGATGTCCATCGACCCCGTCCTCCCGGAGCGGCCGTAGCGGCCGGCGAGTATCGCCGACGAGCTGATCTTCGAACCGTCGTCGCTCATGACGAGCGGGACGACTGAAAGCTCCATGGGGGGAAGCCCCTTCTCGGCTCTCCGAGCATTCAGCCTCCTCCCGTTCTCCAGAGTCTCCTCGGAGACCACCAGGACATCGACGGAATCCATCTCCGACGGTCCGTAGATGTCGTCTATCGTGAATATGCTGTACTCCTTCCCGAAGCGGTCCAGACAGCGGACCAGCGCAGGGAGCCTGACGTCCAGGGGCAGGTACTCCGACCTTCCGGCGGAGGCCATCCCGTCGGACGTTATCCCGACGAGCACCCTGTCCCCCACTTCGAACGCCCTGGAGATGAGCGCGACGTGGCCGTCGTGAATGACGTCGAACGTCCCCGCCACTGCGGATACTGTCATAGCGATACCAGGACGCAGACCACGACCACCGCGACGAGGGCGACCCAGATGAGCCCCAGCTTCCTGAGCTGGCGCTTCACGTCGTCGCTGGAAGTCTCCCTGCACGAATCGCTGCAGAACCTGCCCTCTCCGACGAACGCCTTGCCGCAGTTCTCGCAGTGGTGGTGCTGCGGTATCCTCTCGATCTCTGCCATGTCATGCCTCCCTGCGGTCCATCTCGTTCTGGACGACCACGATGCAGTGGTTCGCGTGCAGGCTCAGAGGACCCAGCCTGATCCTGTCCGGGGAATAGGAGTTCATAACGGCCTCCTCCTCTTCGGTGGGGTCCCTGTCGTCCCCGAGTATGAATATCGGATCCTCGGGGAACTCGTACTCCCTGCAGTCCGTGCCGTCCTCCCTGAGATAGATGAACTTCCCCTTCGTCGATAAGTCATCGAGCACCTGCACGAACGATCTCCTGACGACGCTGACCCCCGGGGTGGATTGGACCTCCTCGTCGCCTTCGAGCTTCTTCATCAGGGCGTTGCGTATGAGCGAAGCGGTGCTCCTCTCGTCAGGGTTCAGGTACTTGACCGTCTCCCCTCTGAAGATCACCGTCTTGGGCGCGTCCTCCCCTCCCTCGAGCACCAGGTAGCATTCGCAGTCCCTGCGGATGCCGTGGCTCAGGAACAGGGATGCGTTGACGCATCTGACCAGGATGTCGAGCCTCCCGGCCCCTCCCGCGATGTCGTCGAGCTTGAAGTCCCCGGTGGTGGCGGCCCGGTGGCCCGTGATGACGAATCTCTTCATCGGATCACTGCAGGTCCTTCAGGCTGTCGAGGTCGACGCCTCCGAGCTGCTTCATCATCTGCTTGCGCATCTTGCGGTCCTTCCCGAAGGACTGCATGGTCTTCTTCGTGGCGCTGTACTGCTTCAGCAGCTCGCGAACGTCGTGCGGGGTGACACCCGCTCCGGCCGCTATCCTCTCGATGCGCTTGGATTTGATGATCGACGGGTCCTCCTTCTCCTCCGGCGTCATGGAGTCCATGATCGTGCGGAAGACGGTGAGCTTCTTCTGGGACGCCTCGTAATCGATCTTGTCCTCGAGGCTGCTCATGCCGGGCAGCATGCTCATCAGCTTCTGGAGGGTGCCCATCTTCCCGACGGCGGCCATCTGGTAGTACATGTCGTTGAGGTTGAACCTCCCGGTCATGATGGCCTTGGAGACCTTCTCCATGGCCTCCTCCTCGCCGATCTCCTCCTTGGCCATCTCCATGAGGGCGGACATGTCGCCCATGCCCAGGAGACGGGATATGAAGCGGTTGGCGTCGAAGGGCTCCAGGTCGCGGATGTGCTCCCCGGTACCGATGAAGACGATCCTCGCCTTGGTCTTGGACATTGCCGAGATGGCGCCGCCTCCCTTCGCGGTGCCGTCCATCTTGGTGAGGATGACCCCGGTGACGCCGACGGCGTTGTGGAACGCCTCGGCCTGGGGGCCGGCCTGCTGGCCGACCTGCGAGTCCAGGACGAGAACCCTCTCGTCGGGCTTCGCCACATCGGCGATCCTCTTGATCTCCTCTATGAGGTCGTCCTCCAGCGCATGGCGCCCAGAGGTGTCGATTATGATTATCTTCTTGTCCTTGAAGTGGGCGATCCCGTTCTTGACGATGAGGGCGGCGTCTGTCTGGCCGGGCTCGCCGTAGACCTCCACCCCGACCTTCTCTCCCAGCTGCTTCAGCTGGTCGAGGGCCGCGGGCCTGTAGACATCGGCCCCGATGAGCCCCACGGAAAGGCCCTTCTTCGTGAAGTAGAGAGCGAGCTTGCCTGTGGTAGTGGTCTTCCCCTGGCCGTACAGCCCGACCATCATGATGGTCTGCGGCTTCAGGGCTATGCCCTCTCCGTTGTTGACCAGAGCGACCAGCTCCTGGCGGATGATGCTGGAGATGTGGTCCTTCATGCTCCTGCCCGCGGCGGGAGGCTCGTTGGCAGCACGGTCCTTGACCCTGTCGGTCACCTCAAGGACCAGCCTGACGTTGACATCGGCTTCCAGGAGCGCGCGCTGGAGATCCTTGCAGATCTCCTTGATGAGCTCGTCATCGACAGAGGATGCGCTGCTGATCTTCCCGAAAACATTCCTCAGGGATTTACCCAATCCTTCCAAGACCATGGCTTATCGCGCTTATGATTGCGCGCGCGTATAATAAATGTCGTTTGTGCGTGTCGGAGAACAAGGGGTGTGGGGTAAGGCCAGATTATAAGAAGGGATGGGATGCACTCTACAGCCTGACCTTGCCCAGCAATATGTCTACTGCGGACTACGTATATAAACATTGGGTAAAATGAACAGGAATGACGAAGAATGCCCGAATATAGGCGTTTGGGGCAGGGGAGAACCCCCTGCCGATGAGTTTCAAAGGTACCCGGACTTCTGAAGGGCCATGAGGTCCTCTGTGGAGAGCTTGTCTCCGGCCTTGAAGCGCTCGAAGATCTCCTTGGCTTCCTTCTTGCCCTCGTTGTCCGACTTTTTCTTGCGGACAGAGTTCTTCTTGTTGCGGTAGCTGGAAGCGTCCTTGTCCATCTCGTGGACAGACTTGATCTGCTCGATGTGCTTCCTGTGCTCCTCGTCGGCAGCCTGCTTGCACTCGACGAACTTCGCCTGCGCAGCGTCGGCCTCCTTCCTGAGCCTGTCGGCCTGCTCGTAGAAGCCGATCATCTTGTCGTGAGCGGCCTGGGCCCTCTCGGCGTAGTCTGCGACCTGGTGGTGGTAGACCTCTGCCTCGGCCTTGGCGGCTCTGAGCTGGTCGACGAGCACTTTGATCTCGTCGTTCTGCTCGTAGAGGCCTTCCCTCTCCTTGATCTGCTTGGCAAGGACGGAGATCTGCTTGACGATCTCGTTCTCTTTGTCCTTCCCGAGCTGCTTGGTCATCTGGGTGTACTCAAGATCCTGGAGCTGCTTCTTCAACTGCTTGACGGGAACCTCGTTCTTCTCGTCGGATTTCTCATTCCTGTAGGGGGCGAGCTGCTCTTTCAGGGCGGTGACCTTCTGGTTCCACTCGTCCCTGAGCTCCTTCGTCTCCCTGACCTTCTGGTT
>CAVHMZ010000062.1:0-4917 GCA_963637225.1 Segatella hominis | reverse complement strand
TGTCGATGCAGTGCGGGAAGATCCCCTTGGGCCCCAGGCCCAAGATGGCCGGAGAGCGCTGCATGATCGTCGGCGATGCCGCCGCGCAGGTCAAGCCCGTGTCCGGAGGCGGATTGTATCCCGGGCTCACGGCCGCGGGGATGCTGGCAGAGGCGGCGGTATCGGCTTTGGACACCGACGACCTGTCCGCGAAGAGCCTTGGAAGGTATCAGAAGATGTTCATGAAGGAGCTCGGACCGGAGCTGCGCAAGGGATACAGGCTCAGGAGGATGCTCCTCCGCATGGACGACGACGACCTGAACGCTGCGGGGATGTATGTTGCCAGAGACGATGTCCGCTCCGTCCTGGACGATCTGGAGATCGACAGGCCTTCGGTCGCCGTCGGGAAGATGATGCGCCATCCGTGCGCTCTGCTGGCAGGCGTGCCGCTGATGATGAGGTGCATATTCTGAAGAGGGTCACTTTCGTCAAGCTGCCGAGCGGCACCGCCGGGCCTGTCATCAGGAGGCTCATGGATTCCGGCATGGCCGACGTTCATGCCAAGATCTCCAGGGACGAATTTTTCCGCTACGTCCCGATATTGCCCGAGTTCGTAGATGCTGTCGCTTCCGAAGGGTACGAGACTGTCGAAGGCGAGGCCCACACGCTGGACTGCAGGAGTCCTCAGGAGAGGATCCGCGAGGCCCTTTCGCAATACCCTGAACTGGATGATATCATCCCGGACCGCTGGGAGTTCGTCGGGGACATAGCGATTTTGAAGATGGACCCGCGCTGCGCCCCATATTCAGGCATCATCGGGAAGGCCTATGCGGAAGTGCTCGGCGCGAAGACAGTCTGCGCAGATGTCAGAGGGGTCTCCGGAGAGTTCCGCAGGCCCAGCATGGATGTGATCTACGGAACGGACACGATGTCCGTCCGTCTCGAGAACGGGATCCGCTACGGGTTCGACGTGACCAAGGTGATGTACGCCTCCGGGAACACTGACGAGCGCATGCGCATGAGGAAGCTGGACTGCACAGGGGAGACGGTGGTGGATATGTTCGCCGGCATAGGGTACTTCACCCTGCCACTGGCGAAGTTCTCCGGCGCCAGGAGGGTGTTCGCCTGCGAGAAGAACCCCGATTCATACAGGTTCCTGTGCAGGAACATCATCGACAACGGGGTCTCCGACATCGTGATCCCCATATTGGCCGACAACAGAGACCTCTTGGGGAGGGGCTTCGCCGACAGGATCCTCATGGGGTATGTGCAGACAACATCGGAGTTCATGCCGGCCGCCATGAGGATGATCAGGCCCGGCGGGATCGTCCACTACCACGACACGTTCTATGTGGGAGAGTACAGGGAGAGGATCGAGGAAGTTTTCTCCGGGAGCTGCTCCGAGTACGAGATCCTGAGCATCCGCGAGGTGAAGTCCTTCGCTCCGTCGGTGTCCCACTATGTGGCCGACGTCAGGATTCGCGTTCCGGAGATATGACCATATTCGGATCGGCTGTCAGGAGCTCTATCTCCGGTACCGCCGACATAGAGTCTGCGAACGCGGCGCAGAACAGAGGATAGTATTCCACGCCATCCCATGTCATCAGGTTGTCCGATTCAGAGAACACGATCCACCTGGTCACGTTCTTGCCAGAATCTGTCTTCATGAGCTTCCTCAAATGCCTCTCGCCAGGGTGATGTCTCGAATCGAATGCAATGGCGCATAGGTCGCAGCCTATCTTTGCAACGAAATCGGCTTTCCCCTCCCCCGTTTTGTCATAGTAGTACGCGTCGATTCCGCATTTGGAAAGCATCTCGCATATGGCATTCTCTCCAATCGCTCCTTCTTTGTAGTTCAGTTCCTTGTCTTTTATGGCTCTGCGGGCTTGGCTTCCGAACATATTCACCAGCAGTCCGGTGTCCATGAGGTACATCTTGAGACTGGACCTGCTGCGGGATAACCTCAGAGGGCATTTGATGGCGTTCAGCTTGTAGCAGAGGCTGACATATTGCGACTCTTTCAGCCAAAATATGGGATCATCATAATCTTTGGCGCCGACGCGATCTCTGTTCTCGATATCTTTGAACCGGATTTTCTTGCTTTTCCCGGACAGCGTTTCCGGAATGAGGTCGAATATGATCTTCCTGCAATCTCCTGCAGACTCCAGGTTCCGACGCCAATTGCCAATTATCTTCTCTTGAGCTTTGATGACCGGGTCGAGGCCGTTGCCCGTAAGGAATCTGCGGACTATGTCAGGCATACCGCCGACGATCAGATATTCCTGGAAGCGTTTTTCTATCGTCGTTATCGTAGTCGTGTCGCTCATACTGAATGGTATCTTGCCAGAGACGTGCCTCCTGATTGCCTGGGTTTCCGCAAGCGTCATGCCTGTGGCCCATAGGTACTCTTCGAAGTCGAGGCCGTACATCCTGACTTCATGCACACGTCCGACCGGGTACGATCTGGGCGCACTCTGGGAATATTCGATGGGGGTCGAGGCGCCTATGATGTCGATGCGGCTATCGAGCACTATCGATCTCATTGCCAGGGTAGCGTTGGGGCAGTCTTGGATCTCGTCGACGAACAGCAGCGAGTCGCCTTTCTCTATGCGGTACTTGGGGAATCTGGAAGTCAGTCTGGAAATGATGGAATCGATATCCTGTGTGGTGAAGATCTCGCGCAGCGACGGATCCTTTCTCATGTCGAGCTTCAGATAGTTCTTGTATTGTGACTTGCCGAACTGGTCGATGATGTATGTTTTACCGACTTGCCTAGCTCCTGTCACGAGGAGAGCAACTCTCCTCGAATCATCCTTCCACTCTTTCAGAGTGTCCATCATCTTGCGTTTCATGTCTGTCCCTCGTCCATTCCAAATCATCTATCGCTTCAAAAATATGAGGGAGCTTTCTCCTTATTTTTCCAAGAAAGTAGTGAAAATCCTACTTTCTGATACCAAAAAAGTAGGAAGATGGTTGGCCGGCCGGATTTCTCCCGGCCGTGGAAAAAGTAGGAGGCTCACACCTTCTCGTTGGCGCTGCTGGCGGTGAGAAGTGTGTTCATTGCCGAACGATAGCTCTCGCCCTCTGCATCGACGGCCTTCTTCGCGAAGGGCATGAGGTATTTGGCGAAGTCCTCCTCGTCCTTGGACAGCTTCAGCGGCACTGCGGTTTCGTAGAGCATCGCGAAGGCGCAGGCGAGGGATTTGGACTTGCTGTCCTTGATCGTGGCCTTGGCGATGACTTCTGCGACCATCTGGCCTCCGCCGACCTTCCCTGCCTTCGCCAGCTTGTCCGCCAGCGAGGTCATCGGCCCCGGCTTCCTGAACTCGGGCAGGGCGGCGACCACGTCTGCGGACCTGTAGATGCTGTAGGCGTTGGACAGGACCGTCAGCGGCTGGTTCTTGGACATGTCGCCCATGGCATCTGCCGTCTTGGCATCGGTGTGGGCTTCGATCAGGCCCTTCCAGTCGGCTTCCCAGAGGGCTGCCAGGGCCTCGGACATCTTCCCGGTCTTGATGACGACTGCCCTGCTGTTCTCGGACAGGAACTTCTTCAGGGTGGCCTTCTCCCTCTCCTCTCCGGAGATGTCGGCGATGAAGTCGTCCAGCGACGATCCGTAGTTCTTGGTCCCTATGATGTACGTGGAAGACGACCCTCCCTTCAGGTCTCCGAGCTTGGACCTCTTCACGGAGGACAGGAGCCCCGCATCGGTGACCTTGCCGACCATGTAGTCCTTCAGGCGGTCCCCCTTGATCTCCTCCAGGCCGGACTCGCCCTCGGCGTGGTACTTGTGCCTCACGGCGACGGTGATGTCGTCCATCGGGTCGACCGCGGCCAGCCTGGATACCACGAACATCAGGGTGGAAACGTCCTTGGCGCAGCCGTCGCATATGGATATCTTCTGCCCCAGGGACTTCACGGAGATCTCCAGCATGGCCGAGGTGCCGTGCCCGCACTCCAGGCCGTCATCGGGGAACTCGTAAGGGGTCTCCCAGAAGGTGTCGTAGAGGTAGTCCTCCGGCATGTTGGGGTCGTCGGAGCAGACCAGGTCGTCTCCGAACGAGTAGAGGTGGAGCCTGTGCTTCTTGACGGCGCTGCTGTACAGGAGGAGCCTCCTGCGGGGGTCGTCGTAGTACTGGCATCCGATGAGGAACGGGGCGGCGACCGTTCCGCGGACGGCGTAGGAGACCTTCTCCCCGCCCAGGTTCCCGCTGGCCAGGAGGGGGATGTTGCCTTCTGCCGCAAGGGACACGGTCCCAGCGTAGGCCTTGACGATCTCGTCGCCTCCGAACCTGGATGCTTCTTTGATGAGGGCATCCTTGCTGCCCTTGATCTTGTCCAGCGAGTCGATGCTCTTGAAAGATTTGTCGAAAACGCACTTGCGGCATCCGCCTGCGCATTGCGGCCTCAGGATCCCGGGCTCGTCGGCGAGCTTCCTGGACTTGTCCAGGAGATCTTCTTCCAGTTTCTTGGATGTGTGCTTCACACCGCGCATTCTGAGACGCTTCTTGCCGGCCATGCCTTCGGGATTGATATGTATTATAATGATTGTTGCCTGGTTGGTTCGGTACGGCCGTCATATGTGCCCGCCCAGAGCTCAGAGGGGCTTCGCCGGCTTGCGGCCCATGATGGTGTCCAGACCTACGAGGATGACATCTCCGCGCTCTTCCGCGTATTCCTCCAGGTCGCTGTCGAACCCGCCGGTCGAGAAGATCATGTACCTGGGGTTGAGGTTGGCCCTTGTCATCTCCGCCCTCCTCCTCAGCTTGCTGAGCTCATGGAACCCGGCCGTGCGGTTGCTCATCTTGCACTCGGCGAACAGGTCATAGACGGCGCCGGACTGCTCGATCCTGGCCGTGACATCGATGTCGACGATCACGGGCTTTTCGGAATCATCCTTTTCGCCGGACGGGCCCCACCAGCGTCCGACCTCCAGGC
>CAVHMZ010000061.1:0-19072 GCA_963637225.1 Segatella hominis | reverse complement strand
AAGCTTGCAGGGGTCCGAACGTGCATCACAAAGAGTTTAATGCTAAAAATATGTTCATCAGTGGATCACAATTGGGGCCGGGCGCATCCGTATACCATTCCGACTCTGTCGTTCTCTCACAGTTTCTACAGCTCCGGCCCCTTGCCGGGGAAGCGCAGGCCCTTCATGCCCGGGCGACGCCATGCGGCCGACATCGATGTTCCATCGGGCAGGCGCACAGGCTTCTCTGCGCTCTCTTTTATATCGTCCATCCTATCCGAGTGGCGGTGATCCCATGGGATACGAGCGCAACGAGCTGATAGACCTGATGATGGTGTTCCCCCGGAAGACCGTGAACATCAGCCGCATCCTCGTCACCAAGTACCTGGGGGACTCCCGCATCCGCCCGCACCACCTGATGATCCTCCGGACCGTGGCCGACAACGACGGCATCTCCCAGAAGGACCTGACCGAGCGCCTGCCGTTCGACAAGTCCTACATCTCCACCGGCGTGCGCGAACTCATAGATATGGGCATGATGGTGAACGGCAGCGAGGGCAAAGTGCACAAGCTTAAGGTCACGCCTCTCGGCAACGACATAGTGGCCATGGGGAACATGATGTTCGACCTGGTGGACCAGGCGATATTCGGGAACCTCACGGAGGAGGAGCGCCAGTCCCTCGTGGCGATCATGAGGAAGATCGACGCTCACACCGATGAGCTCACGGCGAAGCTGACAGGCACCGATAGTTGACAACAAAACTATCATATTTCCGTGAATTACAGCGATTTTCAATGCATTTTTCGTCTGTTTTCTGCCATTCTATTTAAAACCTCGGCATCATCGCATCACTTGGATTGACGATGGTTGTTTTGCCAACGTTCTTATACAAGTTCAATATGGTTCGTTCGTTCAATCCCTGAGGAGGGAGCGAGATAGCAATAGAACAAGTGACTTACAAGAACATCGACCCCAAGGTCCGCAACACCATCATGTTCGGGCTCTGCGTCGCGATGCTCGCCGCATGTTTCGACGGGACCATCGTCGGGACCATCGGCACCAAGATCGCCGAGGACTTCGACGCCATGGGCCTGTACGCATGGATGGCCACCGCGTACATGCTGTGCGAGACCATCATGATCCCCATCGCGGGAAAGCTTTCAGACATCTACGGGAGGAAGCCCCTGTTCCTCATCGGCCTCGGCCTGTTCACGGCCGGATCCGTGGTGGCGGGGATCTCCACGAGCATGGGGATGTTCATCGCATGCCGTGCCGTCCAGGGCCTCGGAGGAGGAATCCTGATCCCCGTGGCCATGGCCGCCGTGGCGGACCTGTACTCTCCCAGCGACAGGGCCAGGATGCAGGGCCTGCTCGGAGCCATATTCGGAGTGGGAAGCGGCATCGGGCCTCTTCTCGGAGGCTACATCGAGGGCGCCATCTCTTGGCATTGGTGCTTCTTCATCAACGTGCCCCTTGCCGCGATAGCGTTCATCTTCACGATAAAGAAGTTCCCGTCGCCGGTCGACAACACCGAGAAGCACATCGACGTGACCGGGATCGCCCTTCTGTCCGTGCTCCTGCTGGACTTCATCCTGCTCATCGAGTGCGGAGGGGACGAATTCGAGTGGGTCAGCCCCACATCCATCGCCATGATAATCATCGCCGTGATCCTCCTGGCGCTGTTCGTCAAGGCGGAGCACAAGGCCGTCGACCCCATCCTGGCGCCCCACCTGATCAGGAACAAGACCGTTATCAAGGGGGCCATCTATATGTTCATCTTCGGAGTGGGGATGGTCGGAGCGATGATGTACACCAGCCTCCTGGTAATCGGAGTGTTCGGGCTCAGCACCCTGGATGCAGGGGTCTGGTCCCTTGCCATGGTCGCAGGGATGATGATAACCTCAATGTCCAGCGGCGCGCTGCTCAACAGGACCGGGTTCAGGGTATGGCTCATCGCAGGGCCGATACTGTGCTTCCTCGGCCTGCTGTACCTTTCGGGCATGACCGTCACCGAGGACATGTTCGGCCTGTCCGCTGCCGGGCTGGACGCCAGCCAGATCCGCGACACGTACATGGTTCACTATCTTGTCGGCATCTTCGTGCTCGGCCTCGGCCTGGGATGCATGATGGCCGTCGTCATGTCCGCTGTCCAGAACAGCTCCAAGCAGTCTGAGATGGGGATGACCACCTCCGCCGTCAACCTGTTCAGGTCCATCGGATGCACGATGGGAACGGCCATCTTCTCGATGATCATCAACTCGAGGATCAGCTCGGAGCTCCTGGACAAGGTGCCCGAGATCTACGACCTCATCCCGCATACCACGGACATCCTGAACGGGACCATCCTGGCCCAGTTCCCCCTGCAGGTTCCCGGCATCCTGACCGCCTTCTCCAACAGCGTGGACTTCGCGTTCATCGCGGGCGGCGTGATCATCCTTCTGCTGGTGTTCGTCGGAGCCGTCTTCAAGGGCGAGAAGCCTCCTGCGGACGAAGGCTTCGAGGCCGCCGTGAGGGAGATCGAGGAAGGCAACTGAACCTTTTCCAGAGGGGGCCCTCCCCCTCTTTCTCAAACCCGGGGGCCTCGCGAGAGGCCCCGATCCATACCGTCCCGCAGTAGCGTTTGTCCCGCAGTTTCCCGCATTCGTTCCGATCCTTTTCGCGTATGCTTGCATCCCTTAAGCCGTGTTACTCCTGGAAAAAATTCGTTGAGAGCATCTGCTGCGAAATGAGGGCAGCCAGGCTTCTGCAAAAATTTGGATCGCAGATCCATTTCGCAGTTATTTTTAAATATACGTTTTCAGGCATAGAACGGTCGGAAACGGCTCTGGGCATAGGGGATCGCGAAGGATGCGCAACGGGAGGCCGTCAGAAGATGCCCGATCCGTACAGTCCCGCAGAGGCATCGTTGCATCTCCTCCTGCGCCAGCTTTGCTTCCTTCTGCGTATGCTTGGAATTTATGAACCGTGTTACTCCTGAAATTTTTTTGTCGAGAGATGTTGCTGCGAAATGAGGGCAGCCAGTCTTTTGCAATAATTTGGATCCTGAATCCATTTCGCAGTTATTTTTAAATATAAGTTTTCAGGCTCCGAACTGCCGGAAACGGCCTCGACCATAAGATGATCGTGCAGGATGCGCATCCGTCAGGCCGCGGCGGAAGGCTGTCGGAAAAAGGGTAAGGGCCTGCCCGGATCGCTCCGGGCAGGGTTGTCGGCCTCGGCCTCAGATGTTGAAGATCCCGGATGCCGAGAGGATGCCGAGCACGAACACTGCGAGCACGCAGATGGGGCAGACGTACCTCATCATGAATGAGTAGATGTCGGCGTAGCACAGCCCATGCCTGCTCTCGCGGAACCCGATCTCGTCGATGATGGCCCTGGTGTTGCAGATATATCCGACGAAGATGCAGATCATCAGGGCGAACAAGGGCATCAGTATGTCGTTGGACAGGTCGTCGAAGAACGTCAGCAGGTCCCTTCCGAACGGCGTGATGCCCGAGAGCTCCCCGAATCCCAGGCAAGCCAATGCGCCCAGGGCCACGATCAGCACCGTGCATACGGCCGATGCGGTGATGCGGGACATCTTGAGGCGGTCCTTGAAGATCGACACAACGGTCTCGGCCAGCGAGATCGACGATGTCACGGCGGCGAAGATGACCAGCAGGAAGAACGCGCCGGCGACTATGTGCCCGGCGGGCATGGCGTCGAACACCTGGGGCATCGTGACGAACATCAGGCCGGGGCCGCCGGATCCGGTGCTCATCCCGAACGCTACGGTGGCGGGGATGATCATCAGCCCCGCCAGGAACGCGACCAGCGAGTCCATCAGGCAGATGACCCTTGCGGAGCTGGCGATGCGGACATCCTTCTTCATGTACGATCCGTACGTGATCATGATCCCCATGGCCAAGGACAGGGAGTAGAACATCTGCCCCATGGCGCCCAGGACGGTCTCCATCGAGAAGTCCTCAAACTGGGGGACGAGGTAGTGCTCCAGCCCGGACCCGATGCCGTCGAGGGTCAGGACGTAGATGCATATCAGCACCAGGATGGCGATCAGGGCGGGCATGAGGATCTTGCTGACCCTCTCGACCCCCTTCTCGACGCCCAGCACGACGACGGCCATGGTCAGCGCGGCGAACACGAGGAACCAGACCAGCGGGTTGTCGAACAGGCCCGGGAGCGATCCGCTGACGAATTCGTTGAAGAACGCGCCCCCTCCGGCCCCCGCGGTGCCGCCGCTTCCGACAGCATACTCGACGAAGTACTTGGTGACCCATCCGCCGATGACGCAGTAATACGGCACGATGATGGCAGGGATTATCAGCCCCAGCCATCCGATGACCTTGTACTTGGCGCCCAGGTCCTGGAACGCATCGATGCAAGATTTCCCAGTGTAGCGCCCGACCGCCAGCTCCGTGATCATGAGGGTGAGCCCGACCACGAGCGCGAGTACGATGTACGTGACGAGGAACGCGCCTCCTCCGTACTTGTCTGCGAGATAAGGGAACCTCCATATGTTCCCGAGGCCGACGGCCGACCCGGCAGCCGCCATGATGAAACCCATGCGGCCCGTGAAGCTGCCGCGCGATTCTGTTGACTCCATATATTGTGAAGGTTCCTGCCCATTTAAAAAAGAGAACCATAACCTTCGGGCTTTCCGTTGCATCCGGCAGCCGTGCCGTGCAGGTTCACGGCACGGTTTCTTAACGCTGATTGCACAAATATGTGCGCTCTGCGGGCCTCGCGCGCGTGCGCCTAACAACCTATAAATGGAATGTGATGGTAATGCGGCCCATAGGTGCTTAACCATGAAGCTATACCATGAGCACGATGCGGACCTCAGCGTCCTCGCAGGAAAGAAAGTCACAGTCCTCGGATACGGGGCGCAGGGGAGAGCCCAGGCCCTCTGCTTCCACGACTCCGGCATCGACGTCACCGTCGGAGTCAGGAAAGACGGGAAGTCCTGGAACAAGGTCAAGGAGGACGGCCTGAAGGTCGCCGAGTTCGCAGACGCGGTCAAGGACGCCGATGTCGTCCTGATGCTCCTCCCCGACGAGGTCCAGCCCGACATCTACAAGCAGTACGTCGAGCCCAACCTCAAGAAGGGCGCTGCCCTGGAGTTCGCTCACGGATTCGCCATCACCTACAAGCTCATAACCCCTCCGGCAGATGTCGATGTCATCATGATGGCCCCCAAGGCCCCCGGAGACATGGAGAGGGTCGTCTTCACAGAGGGATTCGGAGTCCCCGCCCTCATATGCATCCACCAGGACGCTACCGGCAACGCGAAGAAGATCGCACTGGCCCTGGCCAAGGGGCTGGGATCCACTCGCGCAGGGGTCTTCGAGACCACCTTCGACAACGAGACCTACACCGACCTCTTCGGCGAGCAGGCCGTCCTCTGCGGAGGCCTCACCGCACTGATCAGGGCCGGGTTCAAGACCCTGACCGACGCAGGCTATCCTCCGGAGATGGCCTACTTCGAGGTGCTCCACGAGACCAAGCTCATCGACGACCTGATCATCAAGGGCGGGTTCGAGCTTATGTGGAACGTCGTCTCCAACACCGCCGAGTACGGCGGCATGACCAGGAGGGACAGGGTCATCACGCCCCAGTCCGAGGCCGGCATGAAGTCCATCCTGGAAGAGATCGAGAACGGCAAGTTCAAGGACCAGTGGAGGGCCGAGTGGGCCGCCGGACTCGTCAACCTCAAGAAGATGGAGGAGGACGAGAAGAAGCTCCAGCTGGAGATCACCGGAAAGGAGATCCGCCAGCTCTTCGAGAGGAAGAACTGATCCTCTCTTCATGGCCGGGTGGTGCTGTTGAGCAGGATAGAGGTCAGGACGAGGAACGGGACGTTCTTCGGGGACCTGGACCAGTCCGACATCTCCAATGCCATCTGGCTGTCCAAACCCCTTTCCTTCGGCATCAACATGATGTCGGGGATGATCTACGGCGAGCTCCCCCTGGACGCAGTGATGCCCAAGGAGGGCCGCACGACCGTCCTGGACGCGGGCGACATCGCCTACTGGCCCGGGCCGGGGGCCTTCTGCATATTCTACGGCCCCACGATGCTCAGCGGAGAGGACGGCCGCCCTGTCGCCCCCTATCCCGTGATCAAGATCGGGAAGATGGAGGGCGACTGCTCCGGCCTGGACGGGGCCGGCGACAGGCAGAGGATCACCATCGTCCCCGTGTTCTGACATCGCCGCCGTGCGGGCGTTTCCGGCAGTCGTCGGCATTTGTATGTGTGGCTTCCGTGAGATTACAGGCATTGTCGGCATCGCGGGCATCGATGACATTACAAACATTACAAACAGCAGTTGATATATTTGGATGCCTTATACTACCTCAAGCGCGGCCGCTCACCGTCGGCCGATGGGATGTATAAAAAAGAGGCAGCACATATGGCGATCAAGGGCGAGAACATGGAAGGGATGCCGGTCGGCAACGACGATTTCAGGGAGGTGAGGGACCGTGACCTCTATTTTGTAGACAAAAGCCCGCTGATAGACACGGTCTTGGAGAGCTCGTCCAAGGTCATGCTCTTCACGCGTCCCCGCAGGTTCGGAAAGACTCTGAACATGAGCATGCTGGATGCATACCTCAACGTCAACTACGCCGGCGAGAGGGACCGCTTCTCCGACCTGAAGATCTCGGAGCTCCGTCCGGAAGATCCCGAGAAGAACTCCAACATTGTCATCAATCTGAACTTCAAGGGCCTGAGGACGCAGAGCTACGAGATCTTCGAAACGTCGTTCAAGAACTATGTCATCAACCTCTACGGCAACTTCGAAGAGATAGCAGGCTCGGACAAGGTGCCTTCCGCGCTGAAGAGATGGTACGTGGAATTGGCAGAAGGCACTGCAGACTATGACACCCTGACCAACTCCGTCAAGTATCTCTGCCAGATGATCGAGAAGCATCATGGGAGGAAGCCGATCATCCTGATCGACGAGTACGACCATCCTATGAACATGACGTACGGGGATCCAGAGCTTCACGAGCGCGTGAAGAACCTGATGAGGGACGTCCTGGGGGAAGCGCTCAAGACCAACACCAGCCTGAGGTTCGCCGTCCTGACGGGCGTGATGAGGATCTCCAAAGAGAGCATCTTCTCCGGGCTGAACAATCCTGACATCTACGATGTGTTCTCGAAGCGGTACGACGAGATGTTCGGCTTCACGCAGGCCGAGGTGGAGAAGATCCTCTCGGACAACGGCCATCCGGAAAAGCTGGCCGAGGCCAAAGAATGGTACGACGGATACCGGTTCGGGGATGCGGACGTCTATAACCCGTGGTCGATCCTCAAATATGTCGACAGAGGGTTCGAAGCAGATTCATATTGGGCCGGCACAAGCGGGAACTCGATCATCAAGGATCAGCTCCACAGGTGCGATTCGGACACATGGAAAGAGCTGAAGGCGCTGTGCTCCGGCGGCACGATATCGAAGAGCATCCGCAAGGAGATCGTGTACAGCGACCTGGAGGAATCGACTGACGCCCTCTTCTCCGTCATGGTGGCAACGGGGTATCTCAAGGCGATCCCCGTTGGCGGCAGCATGTATGAGCTGTCCATCCCCAACAAGGAGCTGTTCAGGGCTTTCGCCGATACGATCCTCACCGAGTTCGGCCTCGAAGCCAATGCCACGGCCCTTTCCTTCGTCAATGCCGTGGAGTCTGGCGACGTCGAGAAGATGACGTCCACTCTGGGACGGCTGATGGACTCGCTGAGCAACCGGATCCTGCTCGATGAGCGCTCATGTCAGACGTTCATCGTGGGGCTGATGGCCAATGCCCACAAGAGGTTCGAGATAACCGCCGATTTCGAAGCGGGAAAGGGCTATTACGACACCCGCATGAAGAGGCTGTACGGCTCCGGCTCGAATGCCGTGATCGAGATAAAGCGCCGCACGAAGAGGAACATCTTCGCCAGCATGGACAAGCTGGCCAGGATGGCGCTCGACCAGATCCACGAGAAGAGATACTATCGCGGCCTTGAAGGCGAGACCATCCTTTACGGCATAGCCTTCGACAAGAAAGAGCCCACCATACTCATGGAGAAGTACAGCCCCGGCTCCTGAGCTCCAGCTGTATCAGCAGCGGAAGGGATGTTGCTCATAGGAGAGCTGGAGTGTCGGAGAATCCTGGATTTCAATCATGTCCTTTGCCAAGCACTACCGAGCATCGCCGCTCGATGGGATGTATAAAAAGGAGGCAGCACATATGGCGACAACGGGGAATCATATGAACGAGATGCCGGTCGGGATCAGCGACTTCAAGGAGCTCAGGGACTCGAAGTTCTACTATGTGGACAAAACGAAGCTCCTGAACGATATCCTGACTCCCGCAAGGGGCACCAAGCTGTTCACCCGTCCCCGCAGGTTCGGGAAGTCGCTGAACATCAGCATGATCGACGCCTACCTCAACCTGAAGTATGCCGGCGATCCGGACCGCTTCGAGGGATTGAAGATCTCGGAGCTGCGCCCGAACGATCCCGAGAAGAACTCCAATGTCGTCGTCAAGATATCCCTCAAAGATCTGGGTGACGGCACATACGACCGTTTCCTGGTCCGTTTGGAGAAGACCGTCTTCAACCTGTACCAGAGCTTCCCGGAGCTTCAGGCCTCCGACAGGCTGGATCCCGGATCGCTTGAGATCTACGGCAAGGTCTACGGCCGCAGATCGGCGCCTGAAGACCTGGAATCATGCCTGGCGGACCTGTGCAGCATGCTGAAGAAGCACTACGGCAAGAAGCCCGTCCTCCTCATCGACGAGTACGACAGCGTGATGAACCTGTCATACGGCAGGCCGAAGGACCACGAAGCGATCATGGCGTTCATGAGGACGTTCCTGAGCACCGCCCTGAAAGACAACGAGGACGTCAGGTTCGCCGTCGTCACAGGAGTCATGAAGATCTCTCAGGAGAGCATATTCTCCGGGCTGAACAACCCTGACGTATACGATCTGTTCTGCACAGAATACGACGAGATGTTCGGATTCACCAAGACTGAGGTGGCGAAGCTCCTGGCCGACAGCGGCCATCCCGAGAAGATGAGGACGGCCAGGAAGTGGTACGACGGGTACCGTTTCGGGAACCAGGACGTGTACAACCCGTGGAGCATCCTGAAGTACGTGGACAGGAAGTTCAAGGCAGAGCCATATTGGGCCGGCACCAGCGGGAACATGATAATCAGCGACTTGCTCCACAGGACCGATTCAACGACCTGGAAGAAGCTCGAGGTCCTGTGCACCGGAGGGGCCGTCAACGCCATGATTGACCGCGACATAGCATATTGCGACCTGCATTCCTCCGACGACGCGATATTCTCGATGATGGTCGCCACCGGATACCTCAAGGCGGTGCCCGCGAAGAAGGGATACGACGTGTCCCTGCCGAACCTGGAGATGCGCCGCGAATTCTCCAGGATGGTCTTCGTGAGGTTCGACGACGACATCAAGACCTCTCTGAACATCTTCCTCCGCGCCATAAAGGCCGGGGACGTCCCTGCCATGACGGAATCGCTCACAGAGCTGATGGGCATGCTCAGCGTCCGCATCCTGGACAGCGAGCATCCGTATGAGGCCTTCATAGTGGGCCTGGTGGCGAGCGAGGCATCTTCGTACGAGATACTGTCCGACGGCGAGGGCGGCAACGGATATTACGACGTGCGCATGAAGCGCATATCGGGTCCGGACGCTAATGTCGTGATGGAGCTCAAACGCCGCACGGATAGCGATTCCGGAATGAGCATGGAGAAGATGGCACAGGGGGCGCTGGACCAGATCCACAAGAAGAGGTACTACAGCGGCATGAAGGGGCCCACATACCTTTACGGCATAGCTTTCGACACGAAATTCCCGACCATCATCATGGAGAAGCACAGCCCCGGCTCCTGAGCCCCTGCCTTATCTGGGGCCCTGCAAGGTTTCAATACCACCTATCGGGTTATCGGCGCATCATGGCAGAGCAACCAGACATGCAGACCACCGACGAGGGAAGGGCCTTCGAGAAGGAGGTCGACCAGATCCTCTCGATGGAGAAGCGGGACTATCCCAGCTACTACGGAGGGCTCAAGGTCGCCTCCGGCAACGAGTTCATCCTCCACAGCCCCATCGACGACAGCATCCGCTACGGCACGTTCCAAGAGCCCGAGGACGGCATAATGGCCGAGGCGGTGACGGCTTCCCTGAAGGCCTTCGATTCATGGTCGAAGGTCCCCGCGGCCGAGCGCGCGGCGTATTTCTCCAAGTTCCTGGCCCTGCTGAAGGCCAGGCGCATGCACTATGCCGCCATGGTGACGGTATCCTCCGGGATGGTCAGGCAGGACGCAGTCGCAGAGGTAGATGCGCTGATCTCCGCCGTGGAGAGGATCCTGTCCGAGGCCGAGGGGTTCTGCGGCAGGCCCCTGGGGGTCTGGGCCGTCCTTTCCGCGCACAACTCGCCCATGGCGTCTCCGATAGCTTACGCCATCGGGGCGATGGTCGCTGGGAACACCGTCGTCATGAACCCGTCCAACACCTGCCCTCTGCCCGTGTACTCGTTCTACGAGTCCATGGAGCGCTACGGCCTCCCCGGAGGGGTGCTGTCGCTGATACTGGACAGGAACGAGCAGTCCACGGAGGACCTGGCCAACGACATGAGGGTCGTGGGCATCGCCGCGACGGGATCCGGCGAGAGGCTGGAGGACCTGATGTTCCTTCAGGTGGACGACGAGCTCGCGTTCATCAACGAGATCAAGGGCATGAACCCTGCGATCGTCTACCGTCCTTCGGACATGAAGGCCGCTGCCCGCGCCATCGTGGAATCCGCGTTCGCATACGGGGGCCAGCGCCTCTACTCCTGCTCCAAGGCCATCGTCACCGCCGACGACCAGAAGAAGCTCATGGATGCCGTCATCGAGGTCATGAAGGACCTCCGCATCGGGGACCCTGTGGACGACACGTCCTTCTCCGGCCCGCTCATAAGCGACGCGGCCGCCAAGCGCTTCCAGTCGCTGACGCTGGAGAACATGGCCTATGTCATATCCAAGGCCCCGGCGCCGATGGATGTCCCCAAGGGGGCTTACGTCGCGCCCGTCGTGATGTCCGGCCTGGAAGAGGACAACGACCTGAACTACATGGACTCCGGCCTGCCGATCCTCGGGATCAAGGTGGTCGGCTCCCTGGACGAGGCGTTCCAGGAGCTGGAGGACACCGAGTGCGGGCTGTCCGCGGGGATCTTCACGAAGGATCCCAAGGCCATAGACCGCTTTAAGTCCGAGGTCGACGTGCCCCAGACATACATAAACGCGAGCAGCAGGTCCCTGATGCCCGTCGCGGGCATCCACTTGTCGCAGTTCTCGAAGCGGTCATGAGATCTTCACCTCTTTGGCGAAGGGTTTCAGAGCCTTCGCCATCGAGGCCATCTCATTGGCTTTGTACGTTTTGCCGCCGGCCTGCCTGAGCAGGATGAAGTCCGCTCCGGAAACGAGGTCCGACATCCTCTCCACATCATCGGATGTGATGGCCTCCTTGCCGATGGCCATCCTCACCGAGAACGGGCAATCCTCCTTCCTGGCGGCCTCCAGGGTGTTCAGCTGGCCCCTGGTGGGGAAACGGTTCAGCTGGAGTATGATATGGTCGACGTAGCCCGCTCCGACGAGGTCGGAGACGGCATCGGGATTGCGGCCGGGGGTGGCGACGACGACCTTCAGGCGCTTGGGCCTGACGTCCCTGATGAACCTGTGCACGCCCGGCATCCCGAAGATGTCCTGGCCGTCTTTGCCGACGAGGAGCAATGCATCCAGTGCGTCCTTGTCTTCGCGGAGCGTGTTGGCGATCTCCGCGATGTTCAGGCCCTGCCCGTCCTCCTCGGACAGCTCGATGTCTGACAGGTAACGGCCGGGAACGGTAGTCGTGTCGATCCTGAAGAACCGGGTTACGATCATCTATGCAGATTTCAGGATCAATGAGTATATATCATCTTGCATCTGCCCCGTCATACTGGACAAAACCGTCCATCAGGGCATCGAGGACGCGGCACCCTTCCGGGTCCAGGTCGTCGAAGACCGCCATCTCCGCGCCACTGAGGATCGCCACGGACGCCACCGACAGGGAGTACTCCCCCGACCATGCGCGGACCATGACCGGGCTCCCGGCCAGCTCTATCCCGTGATCGGAATGCAGCCTGCGGATGCAGGTGCACGTCTCCAGAGCCGATTTCATGTTCCTGACCGAAGGGTTCAGGATGATGCTCCCGATGCCCATGGCCGATTCCGCATTGTCCATCAGGCTCCGGACGTCTTCACCGGGAATCGCGAGAGGGTTTCCGTTCCCGCGGGAGATCTGCGACGCGTCTGCGAGGGAGGATGCGTCTGCCGGGCAGAGGACCGCATCCCTGTCGATCCCGGAAGCCGCGGCAAGGCATATCGGGTCAGCGGACTCCAGCACGAGGCCGAGCCCCGCTCCGGAAACGGCTTCCGCCGCTGCGCGGAACATCTCCGGATCGAAGGAGTCGTTCCTCACGCACGCGCGGGAGAACCGGGGGCATTCCGAACGGATGCCTTTCAGGAAAGCGATGCGCTCCGCAGTGATCTCGGGAGGCAGGATGTCTGATACGCTCAGGGCTATGAACGGCTCAGTCATGGCATCACAGGTCCGCAAGCTCTTCGCCGTAGACGCGCGCCATGTCGGCCGCGCCCGGCCCTCTCATCATCAGGATGTCCGCTCCGGACATCATCGCGGCCAATGCCGCCTCCGCTTCCCACATGGATGCCTCGCGGGCATCTCCGAATCCGCGCTTCCAGCAGCACGAGGTGTCTGCCATGGCAGGGTGCCTCAGGGCGGCGTTGCCGGCCAGCGCCATCTCCCTGACCTTCTCCGCCTTCCCGACCGATCTCGCCAGGCCGTCGGAGGCGTCGAACCCTCCAAGGTCCAGGACGATCCGCCGGCGCCCGGCGGCCTCCATCCTCTCGGACTCCGTTTCCAGCGCCTCGGCGCAGCATCCCTGCACGGACAGGACATGGCCGCCCATCGGCCCGGAGTAGGCGCCGTCGCGGCAGATGAAAATCATGGAGGTGCCGCGGATCCCGGCCAGCTCCGACAGCAGAGATGCGGATCCCTTCACCGCCACCGGCAGGCGGGTCCTTGTCGCGATCCTCTCGACGAGGGAAACATCGTCGCCGCGCATATCGATCCAGACGCCGTCCGCGCCGATCTCCTTCCACATGACCGCCCACTCCTCGGGGTCCTCCTGCCTTCCCGAGAACATCTCCTTCAGAAGGCCGCAGTACCTTCCGGGCTCGTCGGAGACCTCGCCGAAGACCAGGGGCCTCCTGCGGCGCGCCCCGTCCAGCGCGAGGAACGGGACGCTCCAGGAGCCTCCGGCCGCATAGTCCCCCGTTCCGAGGAGGACCTCCTCCAGCCGGGCTCCGCGCCCGCGGGACGCATCGGGGATCTGCATGTCAGCTGAGCTCCGTGAGCTCCTTCACGGTGAAGATCCCGTTCAGGCGGCTCATGGCCTCCGGCAGGCCGTCGCGGATCCCGTCCAGGGTCTTGACGCTCTTCCCGATGTCCATGACCAGCTCCAGGTACATGGTTTCGTAGCAGATCTTGACCTTGCTGAAGACGGAGATCAGGTTCACGTTCCAGTCGGCGATGACGCTGAGGGCCTGGGTGATGCTTCCGGGGCAGTCGGGGATCTCCATCCCCAGCTTCACGAGGCGGGTGCCCTCCTTGAAGAAGGTGAGCGACAGGATCCAGGAGTCGGCATCCATGGTGACCAGGACGTTCTTGCCGTCGATGTCCCTGAGGACATCGCCGTACTGGTCGGCCACGTCGTAGCAGCAGCCGGATATGTTGGACGGGTATCCCCTGCGGATCTCGGTCTTTCCGGATTCTTCGGGCTTCCCGCCTTTGAACAGCCTTCCGATCTCGGCGGGCTTGAAGTCGATCCTCCTGATCTTCGACACGGACGGGTCGTTCTTGGCCTTCAGCGACTCGAACTCCTCCCTGAGGATGTCCACCTCTCCTGCGAAGTTCATGTCGGCCATGAGCTTCCAGACGATGACGGTGTCCGAGATCCCGTTCAGGGATATCGAGTTGAGGATGTTGATCTCCTTGGCGGCCAGGAAGCCGGCCGCCTGCGCGCTGGAGCCGGGGACGTCGTCCAGGTACATCGTGATGTGCGTCAGCGTGCGGTAGTTCTCCTGAGGGAACATGGACAGGATTATCTCGTAGTCCTTGGGGCCGGCGGCGGGGTGCTTGAAAAGGGTGCTGTAAACGCATCCTCCGTCCACGAGCCCCATGGTGTCGGACATCCAGCTGTCCACCTTGATCGACGATCCGCTGACCTTCGTAAACTCCCAGATCTTCATATGAGCACTGGTCACGCTGAACTCAATGGGATATCAATAATGTTGTGGTCGCCCCTGCTCCGGATCCTTCCTGTCGTCGCTCTTCAGGGAGAACAGGTTCTTGGGGGAGGTCAGGGGCTGCGTCCATGCCGGGTCGCTCTCCAGCCTCTGCAGGTCCAGGACGATGTTGGGGATGCTGCCGCCGTAGGACATGTCGGAGGCTATGCGCCTGATGATGGCGGCTTCGTCTCCGGATCTCTGCTCGATGCCGGACATCCTGAGGGCGGAGCCCATGAGGTCTGCAGCCTCCAGGAGCTTTTTTGCCGCTTCCTCCAGCATGGCGATGCGCTCTCCTGCGTCCACGGTCGCATCCTCCTGACGATCCTGTACCTGGCTGGACGGGCGGCATCGCCCTTGGCGGAGAACCCGCATATCCCGCAGGTGCGCTCCAGCTCGACGGTCCCGCCGTCCAGGGTGCGGTTCATCACGGACGAGAGCCTGCCGGAGCATACGGGGCATCTATCGCCCAGCTCCCTGGAGGTGACGGCGTAGCTTATCTCCACCCTCATCAGGCCCCTGGATATCCCTATCCTGCGGATCCTCTCGGCGCCGATGCGGTAGCGTGGGTCCTCGCAGAGGAGCTCCGTCTCGACGATGCCGCAGAGCTCCCTCTGGGAGCGCATGCGGGGGGTGCGGACGAGGCAATTCTCTATGGCCCTCGCCACGATGTCGTCGGAGGGGATCCTGTAGGCCATGGCAGGAGATGGGAAACATCTGTTTTATAGGTAGAGGGGCGGGGAAGCGCAGGCGTCCTTGCGCACAGCCTTATACCGGCGCGGCGATGGGGAATGCTGATCGCATGAACCGGCACAGCCCTACGGGGCGGCCTTGAGTGGTTTCAGGCGGTTTTCAACGGAGTAGCTCGGTGGTCTGCCGGGCGACCCAGAGGACCAGGGCCGCGATCCGAAGTTTGAGGCCCCGGTCCTCCCTCTTGTCAGTGATGATTTCACCTCCTTTGGGAATCTCAGGGCAAGCCTGGCGCAGCCGGAAGAGAGGGAGTCCGCGTCCAGACCACCTCCCTGGCGAGACCGTTTCGCACTCCGAGTATAAAAGCCGAGCGTGCAGTCTTAAGATGGGCAGTTCTTCGAACGACGGGCCATCTTGCGTGTTTTTAAACAATCGGCACATACGGATGCCTGTTCGCGGGGGTAGCCGAGCCGGCCAAAGGCGCGGGACTTAAGATCCCGTCCGTAGAGGTCCGTGGGTTCGAATCCCACCCCCCGCACGTGTCCGCGGTCGGACAAATTGTAAATAGCCCGTTCCGCGATTCCGAAGAACATGTCGCAGAAATCCGACGAATTCAAGGTGCAGCTCCTGGAGACATTCGCCTCCCTGATCACCGCAGCATTCGGTCTTGTCGCGGCCCTCGCCTGGAACGAGGCCATCAAACAGGCCGTAGCGGCGGTGTTCGGCGGCGAGGACGACCTCATCGGGCTCACGGTCTATGCGGTCATCGTGACTGTCCTCGCAGTGATCATGACCCTGCTGATCGCCAGGTCCCTCTCCAACGCGAAGAAGGCCCTGCACCTCGCAAAGGAAGAGGAGTGATCCTCTCCCTTCCGCCGGCTTCGGTCGGCGGCGAAACGCCTTCCCTCTTCTCAGTCGAATATCCTGCCCTTCCTGACCATCTCGTCGTTCCTGTTGTTGACGTAGTTGATCAGGCTCATGCCGGTCAGCTCCACGGACGACGGCCCGGACCTGACGAAGTACATCTCCACCTTCCCGTCCTTGAGGAACACGGGCTTGGGGGACACCAGGCACCTGACGCGGACCACCGACTTCTCGCCGAAGTCCACCATGTCGAACGAGATGTACGGCAGGAACCCGTTGCCGATCTGAGACGAAATGAGGTTGGTCAGGTGGAGGTTGAGCTTGTCCCTGTTCTCGAAGCTCTCCAGGTCCACCCCGCAGACGGAGCCGTCGTCGGACACTCCTATCAGGAGGGTCCCGCCTTCGGTGTTCATGAACGCCACCAGCGTCTTCAGCACGGCCTTCTCCATCCTCTTGTCGGTCTCTCCGGTCTCCAGGTTCGTCCTCAGGGTGGACTTGAACTCCAGCGTCTCCGACTCCCCTTTCCCGATCAGGTGCATGACCTGCTCCCTCTCGCGCTCCTGTATCCCCAGGAACTCGGCGTTCTCCTCCAGGAAGCTCACGAGGGTGTACTTCAGCAGGTTGTGCCTCTTGTCGGTGGCGTACATGGCGCAGACCAGCGCGGTCCCGATGACGATCATGGCCCCGTCCAGCATCATCTCCTCCAGGGTCATGTCGTCTGCTCCCGGCCAGAAGCTGGATATCCCGAACTGGAGCATGCACATGAACGAGTACAGCGCCAGAGGCAGGCACATGACGAACAGCAGCACGACCTTCTCGTTCTCGTTGTCTCTCCCGGGGGTGGACTTCAGCAGGAGGTATACCATGATGAGCCCCAGCAGCCCGAAGTTGATCCCGGTCAGGACCATGGACGCGACCTCTATGATCAGGGCCTCGGAGAACATCCTCCCGACCACGGCCAGGTAGAACGTCCCGAGCATCATGACGATCAGGACCGGAGGGATGTGGACGTACTCCCTGTCGGTGAATACGGCCATCCCCATGATTATGATGATCGGCAGGGTCAGGATGAGGTTCTCGATGTCCCCGGCCACCACGCTCAGCGCCGCCAGGATCAGCGTCAGCGCGAACATAGCGTCGTAGATGATCATAGCGTGCTTCTTCAGCTTCATGCGGGGCTGCCCGATAAGCGCATCCTGCCACTGCTCGTCCATGGCGGGGGCCAGAGCTTGGCGCTATATATTGTTGTGTAGGCTCGCCTTCGTCGCAATGCTTTAAATATCCCTGGCCGATTCGACGGTCAACGGAGTAATACTCGTGCCTGGTGAAGAGAAGAAGAACAAGGTCGTTGTGAACCGCCCGCAGAGTTCCGGCCAGTACAACGACAGAGGTGCAAGGAAGAACAAGCAGCAGAGGACGAAGGAGTCTACCAGAAGGCAGGCTATGCTGAACACCCACAGGATCAACCCGTTCAAGTACGACATGAACGAGGTCCTGGAGGCTTCGGCGATGGATCCGTCCAAGGCATCGTCGTTCCTGGCATCGGTCATCGCCAAGGCATCCCGCGTCTCCACGAAGGACGCGAAGGAGTTCGTCAAGACCTTCCTGGAATCGGGGGACCTGACAAAGGACGAGTACGACAAGATATGCAAGCTGCTGGACAGGTACAGCAGGTGGCGTTGAGGCGCGCGCATGAGATCCATTGAGATGAAAGAAGGCCGCGTGTTCGTCCTCCGCTTGGAGGAGGGCGAGATCCTCCACGAGGCGGTCGAATCGTTCTGCGTCCGCGAGAACATACGCAACGCGACAGTCATAGCGGTGGGAGCCATAGATGCCGGGTCCGACTACATAGCCGGGCCGCGTGCCACGAAGTTTCGCTGGTGGTCGCCGTCAGACCGGGCCGAGCGCAAGGCCCGTTCCAAGCCGGGCGCCGTCATCGACGAGAAGATCATACCGTTCTACCGTACCGCGCAGTACCCGGCCGATCTCACCGGCACGGGGACGGTGTTCCCCGATGACACCGGCGCTCCGATTCTGCACATGCACGGGACCTTCGGCAACGGAGGGCTGGTCCGTGCCGGCTGCTTCCGCGTCAGGATGATCGCCTGGATAACTATGGAGGTCGTCATCCGCGAGCTGGTCGGGGAGGGCCCTGTGAGGAGGGCCACCGACCCGAGGATAGATGCCAAGCTCTTGGAGATAGAGTGAATGGCATCGGAGGAGGTCCTCCGCAAGACGCTCCGCAACGCGGACGGCAAGCCGTTTGCGAAGTACAAGGGGCTGACCAACAGCTTCGTCACGGACGGCTTCGAGCTTCTGATTGATGAAGTCCAGAACGACCGCGCCGGGCACAGCAGGATGAGGGTCAGGGTCCCGATGAGGATCGCCGGGTTCCCGGAGGACACTTTCTCCTCTGCATCCCGCAAGACGGCTCTGGAGGACCTGATCGCCAGGCGCTTCTGGGAGTCTGCGCGCACCCATGCCCGCTCCCCCATACCCAAGACCGACGGCGGAGAGGTGTACATCCCCCGCCCCGGGCAGGAGGTCATCGAGAGGGGGAGCATAACGGTCACGGAGCATTTCGTGGAGGCATGCTTCACAGCCGACCTTCCGTCGACTGCCGGAAAGGTCAATGCGATGGCGGCCGAGGAGCTGATCTTCGGGAGGATCCACAGGATCGTCTGCGAATCGATGATGTTCCGCGCCTACAAGCAGTCCAAACTGTACAATCACATACAGACGGTCGAGAACGCCGACTATATCCGCTCGGCCCTGAAGGGCATGGGGCTCGTTGCGTTCGTAGCGGCCGGAGCGATCCTTCCCAGAAGGGACGACGACCTCGCACCTTCGACGGATGCCGAGCCCTTCGAGTGCTCTCCGGAGCTCAAGGTGAGGATAGAGGTCCCCAACGGGGAGCCTGTCGAAGGCATGGGGATCCCGGAAGGGTTCACGATCATAGCCGGCCCCAGCAGGTCCGGGAAGTCCGTCCTGCTGGACGCGGTGTTCGCCGGCGTCTACGACCACATCCCCGGCGACGGGAGGGAGTATGCCGTCTCCCTGCCGGACTCCGCTTACATAATGGGCGAGGGGGGCCGTCCCGCCGATTCCGTGGACATCTCCATGTTCGTCCGTGATACACCCGAGT
>CAVHMZ010000060.1:0-16281 GCA_963637225.1 Segatella hominis | reverse complement strand
GGTAGAAGCCCAGCTCGTATGCCTGGATGACCGGCTTGTCGTACTCGTCGATGAGAATCACAGCCTTCGTTCCATAGACCTGCTCGATCCATTGCGACAAACGAAGGATAGAACGCCTTGTCCGACTGAAGTCTGCTGTCCCCGCTAGAAAATCATCGAATAGCTTACGCTCTGCAGCAGTTATCTTCGTCGACGTGGAGATATCTTTGAAATTGCTGAATACTATTGAAATCATGTCCTGAAGGCATGTGTAGAAGTCTTCCATGTCCGAGGATTCCAGCATGGAGAAGTCCATGTGTATGACCTTGTACTTCCCGAAGTGCGACAGGACGTCCGGATATTCCGAAACCTTCAGCCCCTCGAACAGACTGCGGTTCTCGGGATGATCCATGTCGAAGAAGCAATGGAGCATGCTGAGGTTCATCGTCTTCCCGAACCTCCTCGGGCGGGTGAAGAGGAACGCCCCGTCTTCGAACGACACGATGTCCCTGATCATCAGGGTCTTGTCGACGAAAGTGTACCTTCCGCCTGCGATTGTCTTGAAATCGCTCACGCTCACTGGGAAGACCGGGTTCATGCTATCCGATGGGCTTCTCCCGATATAAAACCGTGTTGCAACGAAGCTTTGATGGATGGAGTGAACGCGGTGAATCCTGGCTTCCGAAGCAACCGCGCATCAAGACAGCCGAATCGTATGAGGGGCCACGTCGGAGTCATGGTTGGCCAGCGACTCCGCGCAATCAGGGTCGAGGCTCTGGTCGCGGATCCATGCGAGCGAGGCCATCTGCCGCCCCGGATCCATCGATATCCCCGGGCGGATCATCTCCTTCCAGGATCTCGTCGCATATCCCCCGTCGGAGAACAGGAGCGCGAACCTCTTGCCGTTCGACTCCTTCAGTGCCGTCAGGCCGTCGGAATGCCCAGGATGCTGACCATCTGCACCGTGCCGTCGCCGAAGAGATCCTTCGACCTGCCGAACGGGCCGAAGCCCGTACCGTCGAACCTGAAAGCTTCCATCTCCACGCCTTCCCACATCGACGACGCATACCGCACCCTGTGCTTCTCCGCGTATGCCAGCTCGTCCTCGGCGACGAGTATGCGCTTCGCGCCCGCCACAAGCTTCAGCCCGCTGGCGTGGTCCACATCCAGATGGGAGAGGATGAGGTAGTCTATTTCCTCCGGAGACAGGCCCCAGGCCGCGAGCTGCTCGTCCACGGCCTCTCCCTCCGGCAGGACGCCCTGATTGACCTTGTAGAGAATCCTGGACATGTGGCGAATCTGGGCTCTCTTGTCGTATTCTCCCTTCGGATTGATGTCGCGATGCCATCCGCAGTCGTAGAGTACGGTCCCCTTCGGATGCCTGATCAGGTAGGCGGACACGGGGAGCCAGAGCCTGTCAGCCTTCCGTGTGGTGAGCCCGGATGCCCCGAGGATGCCGCACCCCTCTCCTCCGAAAGGCAGGTACGGCGACACGCACACGCGCCCGCAATGCATCACGTCGATCTCTATGGCCCCTTCGTCCATGCCATGGGAATCGTCGCACATCGCAGATGGGACTTGCGCCCGGCATTCCGGCAGGAGACAGGCGCCCTCCGGCGGCCTGGATCGAGAGGCGATGGCTTCACAGGGGATGCGGGACGTGCAGGTTATAATGTCGGTGCAACATGGCAGTGCATGGCCAGAGAGATCCGTGTCCTGCTGGTGGACGGCTACATCGACGACCCCGCCGCCCTCGGCGTCCCTCCTTACATATCCCCCATAATCCGCGCCATAGCCGGCGCGGCGACGGATGCGGGAGCGGACAAGGTCACATACATCTCTGCAGACATGCTCCGCAAGGGCGCGAAGGTCCCGGAAGCGGACGTCAGCGTGGTCATGTCCGGCAACACCGTGCCGGGGAAGTACCTGCGCTCGATGCCCATGTCCGCGAAGGAGCTCTCCGCCCTGTTCCCGAAGCTGAAGGGCTGGAGGCTCATCGGGGGATCCGCGGCGGACACCGAGGAGGCCGAGGGCTTCGATTTCATCATCAGAAAAGACCTGGCAGCGTCCCTCTACGACGGCATGACCGGAAAGGAGGTGGGCGAGAGGTACCGCACCCTGGACGAATGGAACAGGTGGATGCTCCTGGGAGCGGACATCGTGAAGCAGCACCAGGACTTCCCCCAGCCCCTGATCGCCGAGATAGAATCCTATCGCGGATGCCACAGATGGGCCTCCGGGGGATGCTCGTACTGCATCGAGCCTTCCAAAGGCAGGCCTCTGATGCGGTCTCCGGAAGACATCCTGGCCGAAGCCGGGAAGCTCAGGGGCCTGGGGGTGAAGAACATCCGTGTCGGAGGCCAGACATGCATCGTCTCCTACGGGTCCGAGGACGAGTCCTCCGTGCCGAAGCCGAATCCCGCGGCCGTCGGGAGGCTGTTCGGCGGACTTGCGGAGATGGGGTTCGGCACCATCCATGTGGACAACGCCAACGCAGCCGTGATCTCGTCCTATCCGGACGAGTCGGAGGAGGTGCTGTCCATCCTCGCCGAGAAGTGCACCGACGGCAACGTCCTGGCGCTCGGGATGGAGTCCGCGGATCCGATAGTAGTCTCGGAGAACAACCTGAACAGCACCTCCGAGCAGGTCATGGACGCGGTCCGCATGATCAACCGCATCGGAGGCTCCCGCGGGCCCAGAGGGATGCCGAAGCTCCTGCCCGGGATCAACATAATCTGCGGTCTGGACGGGGAGACGGCATCCACATACAGGCAGGACATGGAGCTCCTGGAGAGGATCAGGAACGAGGGGCTTATGGTCAGGCGCATAAACATCCGCCAGGTGCTGCCGATCCGCAGGGAGTTCAGCGTCCGCGTGGACCAGAGGAGGTTCAAGAAGTTCAAGGAGGATGTGCGCGAAGACATCGACAGCGCCATGCTCAGGAGGGTCGCTCCATACGGGACGGTGCTCAGGGACGTGTACATGGAGCTCCAGGACGGCAACACGACGTTCGGAAGGCAGATCGGGTCGTATCCTCTGCTTGTCGGAGTGCCGTATAAAGTCGATGTCGAGGAATTCAGGGACGTGTACGTCACGGACTGGGGCTTCAGGTCGATAACCGGGGTCACATACCCGTTCGACATCAATCGCATGCCCATGTCCGCAATGGCTGCCCTGCCCGGGATCGGCAAGAAGCGCGCCCAGAGGCTGGCCGCCGAGAGGCCGTTCCAAGGGTTCGACGACCTCCTGGAAGTCCTGGAAGATCCTCATGTGGTAGACGGATTGCGGGACATCGTCATTTTCTGACGTGCGGATTAGTTGAAAAATCTGCTGAAAAAGGTTGCTGATTCGTTGAGAAATATGGCGGAAACTAATGCAGATTTGTTGAGAAATAGGCAAGAAGTTAGTGCTGAGCCGTTGAGGTTAAATATCCTTCGGGCGATTGTTCCTCTATGCGGCGGAAGATCGCCGAAGACCTGGAAGAATGGCTTGGCTCCGGAAGATCGACCTGCCCCATCGTCCTGGGAGCCAGACAGGTCGGGAAGACGCACGTCGTCGATGAGTTCCTGAGGTCCCGTTTCAAGCACTACAAGAGGCTGGACTTCTCGAAGGACATCGAAGCGAGGGAAGCGTTCGACGGCAGCCTCGACGTGGACACGATCGTGCGCAACCTGACCGTGACCTACAAGACGCTCAGGTTCAGGCCCGGCGAGACTGCGCTGTTCTTCGACGAGGTCCAAGACTGCCCTCGCGCGCAGACCGCGCTGAAGTCCTTCGCAGAGGACGGAAGGTACAAGGTCGTAGCCTCAAGCTCCCTCCCCGCGATCCGCATGAACGGGGTCCCGCTGATTCCCGCAGGATACTGGGAGCGCATGTACCTCGGGCCGATGGACTTCGAGGAGTTCCTGTGGGCCATCGGCATGCCTGAAGAAGCCATCGCCGATATCCGCAAGAGGATATCCGAGAAGAAGCCTCTGGAAGGTTGCCTGGCGCCGATGATGAGATATCTTTGCCAATATGCGGCGGTCGGAGGGATGCCGAAGGCCGTGAAGGCCTTCGCAGAGACGGGGACTTACGAGAACGTCCGCAGAATCCACCGCCGCATAATCGATGACTTCATGAACGACATCGCCCGGCATGCCGACGGCAGCCTGAAGGACAAGACAGCCGCATGCTTCTCATGCATCCCGCCCACACTCGCCAAGGAGAACAGGAGGTTCCTGTTCTCGGAAATAGAAGGCGGGCCCGAGTACAAAGTCGGCTCTGCGTACTACGGGAAGGCCCTGGAATGGCTGGAGATGGCGTTCATCTCCATGCCGTGCAATAACCTGACAGAGCTGCACGAACCGCTGGCAGAGAGGCTCAAGCTATCCGAATTCAAGCTGTACCTGACAGACACGGGCCTCCTGCTCTCGCTTTACGGCAGCGGCCTGGAAAAGAAGGTCCTCAAAGGGGACATGGACGTGAACCGGGGGGCCATAGCGGAGAACCTGGTAGCAGGGATGCTCCACACGCAGGGCAGGCGCCTGATGTACTATTCCAGGAGGCAGGAGCGGACGGAAGTGGACTTCGTCACCACGGTGGATGACGAGATCTGCGCGATCGAGGTGAAATCGGGAGCCAACAGATCATGCAGCTCGCTCAACAAGGTCATCGGAGGATCCGTGAAAGGCATCATATTCGAGACCAGGGACATCTTCACCGACGAGAAAGGAGTGGACCACTACCCGCTGTTCTGCGCCGCGTTCATGGACTGCATCGACAAGGCCCGGTTCCCGCTGCCGGAGCTGTGCGATGCCGAGGAGATGAGGCGCGCCCTTGCGGGAGAGCCCATGCCCCCGGAGCCGGACCGCAACCGATATCCCTTAGCTGATGGATGATGCCCCATGGATTCCGGCCGTGCGGCAAAGTTCCCGTTCCTGAAGGACGCATCCGAGTTCGCGGAGAGCAACCATGTCGACCTCGACGCTCTCCTGGCATCGCCGTCCTTCGAGCCGGCCAGGTCCAGGGGCGTCCAGAGGATCATCGACGCGCTGAACTGCTCCGAAGTGTCGTACAAGCCGATCATCAACGAGTACGACCGCCTGATGGAGACCATGTCCTACCCTTACGCCAGGATGATCGTGTCCATGGTCTCCGACCGCTTCCTCACCAAGAGGTACGCCCTCGCCGAAGCCGTCAGGATGAACCGCATCCTCGCGGGAGAGGACAGAGCCACCCTCGTCACCGTCTCCGACGACCTTGGCGTGGAGTCCATGGTGGACCCCGACGGCAAGATCCGCATGAAGTTCACCGACTACCTCAGGCTGGCCAACCGCCTCAAGAGCGTGGACTGGAAGCTGATCAACAGCGACATCCATTCCGGGATGGTCTTCCTCCCGCAGGACAAGTTCAGCCGCCTGATGCAGAACGCCCTCCAGGACAAGATCGAGTCCGAGCTCCCTCTGATGACCCCGGAGGAGTACCGCAGCTATCTCAAAGGCGACGTCACGACGGTGCAGATGCATCTGGAGGAGGTCAAGAAGCAGTACAGCCCGACCGGAGGAGAGGGGATGAGGAACGAGTTCCTCCCGCCGTGCCTTGTCCATATAATGGACATGTCCAGGCAGGGGATGAACCTCCCTCACAGCGCCAGGTTCGCGCTGGTGACGTTTCTGAAAGCCCTCGGCCTGACCTACGACGACATCATCAGGGTCTTCGCGGAATCCCCTGACTTCGACGAGTCCAAATCGGAATACCAGATAAAGCACATAACGGGGGAGCTGAACGGCACGGACGGGTACTCCCCGCCGGAATGCAAGACGATGAAGACCAACGGCCTGTGCTACTGCCCCGATTCCCTGTGCGAGAAGGAGTGGATGAACCATCCGCTCACATACTACAGGGTGAAGTCGGGCAAGCCGTTCAACAGCAACGGCGCGAGCCCTGCCGGGAAGCCCCCGGCAGGGAGCTGATCTCATTCCTTCTTCTCGGATTCCATCTTGCCGAGGTTGCGCCAGGTGATTATGGCCCTCTGCACCGCGGTGATGTTCCCTACGACCGCGAACCACAGCATCATGACCTCCATGATCGTGATGTCGAATCCGGCGACCTCGAAGGACCCGCACCCCATCCGGATGCCGATGTACTGGAGGATCGGGAACAGCGTGGACAGCACCACCCTGTCGGCCCTTCCGAGCAGCCCGGCGTACAGGCGCGGGGCGCCGATGGCCTGGGCCTGGGTGCCCATGTACGAGGTGAGCAGCACCCCCGCCAGGGCCAGCATGCCCAGGTAAGGGTCGCACCATGTGGCGCAGAACGCCACTCCGCCGATCATGAACACATCGGCGTACCTGTCGAAGACGTGGTCCAGGTAGTCCCCTTTGGGCCCGGCCTTGCCGGAGAGCTTGGCGACCTTCCCGTCCAGCGCATCGAAGTACCCCGAAACGATGACCATGAAGGCCCCCAAGACGAGCATCCAGTCGTTCCCGTCCCGGCCGCTGAGGTAGAAGACGAGCCCGCAGGCCAGCGCCAGCACGAGGCCTATCCAGGAGATCGTGTTCGGGTTCACGTTGATCAATCTGCGGGCCACCGGAGTCAAAGCGAAGTCGACCCTTGCCCTCTGTCCGTCTAGAACCATTTCTCCATCTCCGAGGACCAGTCGGTCCTTCCTGGAAGGTAATCCTGCACCTTCCCCTTTAGTATTTGCTCGACCGCATCCGCCGATTCCTCCGCGGAACGGGAGGTGCAGTCGATCTCGCTCACAGGTATGTCGGATTCCGAAGCTTCGCAGAGGATCTCGTCCAGGATCTCGGCCTGGACGTTCTCCCTGACCTTGGCTTCGCCGTAGCCCCTGGCCCTCAGGCGCTGAGCCAGGATGTCCGGGTGGCAGCGGAGCACGATTATCCCGCTGGAATCCATGAAATGCGACAGGTGGCTGTCGAAGAGCACGATGCCCTCGGACCGCCTGAGCCCTTCCAGGGCATCGTTGAGGTCGTCCAGGTCCACCTCGCGGGTGTCCCTGGCCTCATCCAGCTCGCCCAGCAGGCCGTGCTCGGCGATGAACCTCTTCCCGTCGACGGCGCCGATCCCCCTGCGGCGGAGCTCCTCCGAAACGGAGGACTTCCCGGTCCCGGGGGTGCCCGTGAGGGCGTAGAGGGTCAAGATATCCCGCCGAGGTACGGCTCCGCCCTTGCGACTACATCGTCCCATGACGGGGTGTTGGTGAGCGCGCCGACCTCCTCCACGACGAACGACGCCACAGATGACGCCAGGACGAGCGCTTCGGGGACGTCGTATCCGCGGTACAGGGCGGCGTAGAATCCCGCACGGTAGCTGTCCCCGGCCCCCGTGACATCCGCGACGCGCCTGGATTCTACGACAGGCACCGACAGCGTTTCGCCCTTCCAGCGGGCAGCGCTCCCCTTCTCCCCGTCGGTGCGGACCACCAGCCCGGGGCCGGCATCCAGGACATCGCCTATGCCGAGATACCCGCAGATCGTGCGGGCCTCCAGCTCGTTGCAGAACAGGCTGTCGCACAACGTGACGGCTTCCTTCGCGGCCTCGGGGCTCCACACGCGGTGGACCTCCTGGGCCGGGTCGAAGGCGATCTCGCGCCCGCCCTTCAGCTCCTTCATCAGAGACAGATAATAAGACGGCTGGCCGGTGCAGAAGTGCACCTTCTCGGACTGCCCGGCCATCTTGTCCAGAGCGATCCCGAGCCTGTCTGCATGCCCCTGGGGCCCCTGGTAGAAGAAGACGCGGGTGGCGAGCTGAGAATCGTTTATGATTATGCAAGCGGAAGTCTCCTCTCCGTCCAGGACGATCACGTCGTCCATCATCAGGCCCGACTCGCGCATGAAGTCCATGTACTTGGCCGGGAAGTCGGGCCCCACGAAAGCGCAGAGCGCCGTGGGGCATCCGAGCTTCGCGGCGGAGACGGCTATGTTCGGCCCCGTGCCGCCCAAAGCGGTCTTCTTGCTCAGGGCATCCGCCGTGATGCCGGGCTCGTTGAACCTGTCGATCGAGAATATCTGGTCGACCGTGACATGCCCGTAGACAGAGAGGTAAGGCTTCAGGTGCCTTCCTCCCACCCGGTGATGTAGCTCACCTGCTCGTCGGTGAGCGTGTCGATGGAAACGCCCATGGACTTCAGCTTGAGCGCGGCGATCTGCATGTCGATCTCTGCAGGGACGGCATAGACCCTGCCCTCCATGCTCCGGTAGTTTTGCGACATGTGCACGATCCCCAGGGCCTGGGTGGCGAAGCTCATGTCCATGATCTCCGCGGGGTGCCCCTGGCCGGCGGCCAGGTTCATGAGCCTCCCCTCGGCGATGAGGTACAGGCTCCTGCCGTCCTTCATCCTGTACTCATCGATGAAGTCGCGGACCCTCGTCTTGGACACCGACTGGGAGTCCAGGGCGGTCTTGCTGATCTCGTTGTCGAAGTGCCCGACGTTGCCCATGATGCAGCCGTCCTTCATCGCCTTGATGTGCTCCTCCGCGACGACGTCCTTGCATCCGGTGACGGTGATGACCATGTCCGCGACCTTCGCGGCATCGATCATCCTCATGACCTCGAACCCGTCCATCTTGGCCTCGATGGCCTTGATCGGATCCACTTCGGTGACTATGACGGATGCCCCGAGGCCCTTGGCCCTCATGGCCACGCCCTTCCCGCACCATCCGTACCCGGCGACGACGAGCCTCTTCCCGGCAACGATGAGGTTGGTGGCGTTCATCCACCCGTCGAAGGCTGACTGCCCCGTTCCGTACCTGTTGTCGAACAGGAACTTCATCTTGGCATCGTTGACATCGAGCACGGGGAACTTCAGGGCCCCGTCGGAGGCCATCGCCCTGAGACGGATGACCCCGGTGGTGGTCTCCTCGTTGGCGGCCTTCACGTTGGGAAGGATGTCCTTCCTGCCGGTGTGGGCCATGGCGATGAGGTCGGCCCCGTCGTCGATGATGAAGTCGGGCGCCATGTTGAGGACGGTGTTGAGGTTGTTGTAGTACTCGCTCTGCGACTCCCATTTCTTGGCGTACACGTCGAGGCCGTACTCCTCCCTCAGGGCGAGGGCGACGGAGTCGTCGGTGGACAGGGGGTTGCAGCTGGCGAGGCGGATCTTCGCCCCGGCATCGGCGAGGGTGATGGCCAGCATCCCGGTCTTGGCCTCTGTGTGGAGGGCCATCCCGATCTTCAGGCCGGCGAGAGGCTGCTCCTCTTTGAAACGCCTGCGTATGTCCATCAGGACAGGCATGTGGGTCTCGGCCCAGTGCAGCCTGAGGGACCCTTTTTTCAGCAATTCTTCCATGTTATCTTCTCCCCGCCTCGCTGCTGCCTGAGGTAGCCGCAGATGCAGTCTATCGTGCGGCGGCGGTTCTCGTCCGCCGAGAAGGATTCCAGAGTCTTTAACGTTCTTTCCCCGTCGCCGCGAAGCTCTCCGACGAAGCGGATGATGTTCTCCAGCGCGCGGGACATCTCGTCGCAAACCGGGACGGTGGCGGCCCCGGACGTCCTTGAAAGAGGGTTGAGGTCGATGGAGATGACCTTCTTCCCCATGGAGACCAAGGCTTCGGCCCTGTCCCCGTCCTCTATCGGCACCAGGATGACGTCGCTCCCGAAGATCCCCTCGGAGGTGCACAGGGCCCTGTCGTGCCGGAGCCCCTCTATCCTGCAGTCCGGGTCCCTTCCGAGCACGTGCCGGGCGCCTTCCGATTCCAGGTAGGATATCAGGCCCTCCATGCGCTCGGGGGTGCGGTGGAACAGGTTCACCTCGATCTTCGCAGGGACGGCCTCGGCCAGCGCGATGAGCCCTTTCGGATCCAGGGCGGCGGCGTTGCCGTTGACGCATATGACGGGGTTCTCCGCGGAGACCAGATATGCGGCGGCGGCCAGCTCCGCCTCGAGGGCGGCATCGGTGCTCTTCTCGCCCATCATGTAGTCGAATGCCTCCCCTCTTCCGTGGGAGATGAGGCCCGTGGGGGTGACCAGCCCGCGCTCGACCATCTGGGCCAGGCGCTCGCGGGTCATCAGCGATTTGTATCTCGGATGATTCTTGGGTATGTCCACGGGATCCTCTACCGCCGACCCCGTATTTATCGCGTATCCACGGGTTAAAGTACAGGATGGCGATGACAAGGGCATGCCGGACATCCGCATTGTTGTAGTGGGAGCCAAATACGAGGGGAACGTGGGCGCGATAGCCCGTTCCATGGCCAACTTCGACGTGTCCGAGCTCTGCCTGGTGAACCCCTGCGAGCTCGGAGACGACGCGTACCGCAGGGCCAAGCACGGATCCTCGGTTCTCGACGGAGTCCGCATCGTCGACACCCTGGACGAGGCCCTCGAAGGATGCTTCCTCGTCGTCGGGACAAGCGGAGTCACCACCAAGGGCGACAGGAACTACACCCGCATACCCGTCCCGGTTAGGGAATTTGCCGAGCACTGCAGGGGATATCCGGAGAAGATCGCCATCCTGTTCGGGAGGGAGGATATCGGCCTGCTACAGGACGAGCTGAACCTGTGCGACGTCCTGATCACCGTGCCCACAGGGGCTGAGTATCCGATCCTGAACCTGTCCCACGCGGCGACCATCGTCATGTACGAGTTCTTCCAGGCCGAGGCCGCGCCCAGGAGGGCGGAGCCTGCGGACAGGCACGAGAAGGAGCTCATGTTCGAGTTCTTCGGCGATGTGATGGAAGGCATAGAGTATCCGCCCGTGCGCAGGGAGATGACCGCGGTCATGTTCAGGCGCATGATGGGGCGCGCCGTGCCGACCAAGTACGAGTACAACACCATAATGGGCGTCTTCGGGGATGCCGCCAAGATCATCAGGTACGGCAAGCCCTGGGAGAAGAAGGATCAGAAGCCGTGAACCGGCAGGAACGTCAGGACCTTGGTGTCCTCGGCGTCGTCCCTCCTCACTATGTCGGGGATCATCCCCATCTTCTCCGCCACGGTGGAGCTTATCGACTCCAGCTCGGCGGTGCCGAATCCGGAGCTCACGAACACGACGCACCTCCCGGCCTCCGGGTCCGGCTTGAACATCGATGCCTCCGAGGCGCGGGCGACCGCCTCCGAAGGATAGAACGATGTCGTGTATGCCAGGGTATAGGCCTTCTTGGTGAAAGTGGAGAAGAACGGGCCATCGACCAGCGATGCAATGGATCTTATGGCCATCTGGACCGTGCCGGCGATCATGTTCAGCGCGTGATGGATCTTGGCGTTCGGATGGAGGCGATCGATCGTCAGGGTGTCGAACACGAACATCCTGTCAGATGCCTTGGCTATCTCGGACAGCGACTCGAAGGCCGCATAGCGGCGGTCGGGCTCGTAAGGCACCCCGATCACGGAGACGAACGAGCACCCCGCATCATGGGCGCATTCCGCGATCGCGGGCACGGTCCCTGCGCCGGCGCCTCCGCCGAGCATGGCGAACGCGATGACAGCGCGCTTCCCGGCGACGAACCTTCCGATCTCGTCCTTCCTGTCTATCGCGAGAGCGAACGCCTGCGGGTCTTCGAGATGGATGCCGTCGTTGGCCACCGGGGGCTCCAGCTCGCCCTTGTCCAGGATTATCTTCTCGAGCCCGAGGTCCCCGTCTCCGAGGATGTGCCTCGCCCCGCCTCCGCAAACTATCAGGACAGCGCCGCCCGGCAAATCGTTCACCGGCCTTCCAGCGGGCGAACTCGGTGGCAGCGGCGAGAACGGCATCGTCCAGGGACGAGCCGTCTATCGTCAGGTCCTCTATGCTCAGGTAGTCCTCTCCCAGCTCGGGGGCGGGCTTCACGCCCTGGGCGAAGCGCTCTTCGGCATAATCGTCGAGGACGGTGCGGACTGCGACGGACAGAGAAGGGAACTCCCCCGAATCCACGAGGGCCTGGAGGATCCCGACAGTCTCCTGCGACAGACGAACCGTGACCTTCCTGTCAGAATCCATGCCTATCGCTCCGAATATGAAGAAAATGAGGGTAAAAGGTTTGTGTTGTCAGCTTAAGACCGACCGTTCATCCGAACAGTGCAGAGAGACCGGCTGCGGCCTCTTCCTCGCTGACTGCTTCCTCTTCAGGCTCGGCGGCTGCGGCAGGGGCATCTGCTGCGGCTGCGGCTGCGGGGGCTGCGACGGCGGCTGCAGGCGCGGCGACAGCCGCGCTTGCGATGGCCTCCTTGATGTCAACTCCCTCGAGAGAAGCGACCAGTGCTTTGATCTTGGCTGCGTCAGCCTCGACTCCAGCGGCAGTCAGGACGGCCTTGACGGCGTCCTCGGTGATGTCCTTGCCGGCAGAGTAGAGAACCATAGCGCTGTAGATATACTCCATCTGATTCAACTCCTTTAATTTAGCCGAATAATGCACTGAGGCCAGCTGCTGCTTCTTCTTCGCTGACCTCTTCTTCTTCCTCTTCGACAGCTTCCTGCGCGGGCGCGGCTGCAGCGGGGGCTGCGGGCGCGGCGGCAGCGGCTGAGCTGAGCCTTGCGGCGATCTCATCGCTGGTGTATCCGCTTGCGGAGGCGACGGCAAGCATCTGCCTGTCGGCCTTCGCCAGGAGCATATCGATGTTATCCTTGGTCGGTATCGCGGCCTCGATGGAGAGCCCCATGGACTCCCTGAACGCCTTAGCAATGAGCGGGACGATCGTCTCCTTCGTGGGGAACGCGATCGACACACCGAGTGCCAGAGCGTTGTGTGCGGCCGTAGCGAACATAGTAGAATAGTAGCCATCGGGGATGTCCAGGACATCCCTGCCGTAGATGACCCCGTCCTCGTAGGCGGACCTGAGGTCCATGCCGACGATCATGGGGAGGATCTCCAGCTTGGGCAGCATCGCGGCGACGGGTCCGGAGATCGGCTCTCCTTCCTTCACCAGCGTTGTGTCCTTCTTGACCACAATCTTCCCTGCCTCAATGGCGGCAGGAAGCCCTATCTTCTGAAGTTCACCGATGATCGGGCCGGGTCCGAACGGGGTCGGTCCCTTGGGTACGACGATGTCGAACGGCGCGAGCTGTCCCTCCTTGGCGGGGGCGGCGGTCATCGTGGCCTCAAGCTTCTTGAAGAGCTTGAAGGGGTCGATGTCCGTCGTGACGATCGCGCACTGTCCGTGCACCGCGTCCTTGAGTCCGGCGAGCTCAGGCTTCTCCTTCGCTGCCTCGTCGATGGCCAGGAGCATGAGGTTGTTCTTGGTCATCTTGAGTTTGGCGTGGGCCCTGAGTCCTGCCCTCATGGACTGGACCTGCTGGCCGGGTATCCCCTCCATGTCGACGACTGCGACAACGGGGTACTCGCGCATGTCCTGTACCAGCTCGCTCACCATGTCCTTCTTCCAAGCTGCGACGTGTGCCATCTTTGAACCTCCTTACAAGACCCTCTCCGAGGGGCCCATAGTGGTCTTGACGTACGCGGAAGCGATGTTGTGCTTCCCCTTCTCCAGGTGAGACTCGACACGCTTCAGGATCAGCTCGACGTTGTCGGCGATCTCCTCGGCGCTCATGTCCACGGACCCGACGGGCGCGTGGAAGGTCTTCCTGTCTTTCGTCCTGATGGTCACAGACTTGCGGAGGCCGTCAATCATCCCGGCCGGATCTGCTCCGGGCGCGATGGGCTTCGGCATCTTTCCGCGAGGACCGAGCACGGTACCGAGCCTCTTACCGACGACGGCCATCAGGGGCGCCTCGGCGATGAAGTAATCGGTGCTGTTCGCGATCTTCTTAGCCTGCTTCTTGTCGTCAGCAATGGCTCCGAGCTCCTCGGGGGTGATGACGACATCGGCTACGTCTTTGGCTTTCAAGGCAAGTTCGCCACCACCAATCACGCAGATCTTCACTGCCTTCCCGCGGCCGTTCGGGAGGATGATGTCCTCGGTGATACGGTTCTTGGGGATGGACAGATCGACATCCTTGAGATTGATGGCCAACTCAACCGTCTCAGTAAAATTGCGCTTCTTCGCACTCTCGAGTGCCTTCTGCACAGCCATTACGGTTGGTTTTTCTGCCAATACAATTCCTCCTCGTAGTGCATGCGAGTCTTGCGACTCTCCTACAAGTGGAGCAACCTAATATGCAGGTTGTATTTAAAAGTGACATCGAACGCTTATATAGGCATGGATCCGGGGGAGCAGAGCGGGCAGGGAGGAGATGCCCGCCGGGCGGTTAGCGCCGGCGCGGGCGGCCGACACGGCCACACGTCATCAGCAAGATTCGTATCCAACCGCCGGATTCCGGCCGATCGGGAATCTCTCCTTGCGAGAGAGCCCCCGACCGGCCTGAAGAAGGGCCGGAGCCCGGTTTGAGCGTCGGTTTCCGGAATAGACGCGCCGACCTGCCGATCATCCCTTGGACTTCTGCCTGAAGACCACCGCGACCAGCATCAGGATGGCCGCGGCGCAACCGGCGGCCACGGCCACCGCGAGCGCGCCGGAATCCGAGCTGCCGGTGTCCGGGACGATCACAGGAACATAGTGGTCGTCATCGTCATCGTCGGGGATCGCCTTCCAGACAGAGGTCAGGGTCATGTTCCTGGCCGGCATGATCCCCGTATCGAAGTCGAACTTCGATCCGTCTTCCATTGCCCAGTACGAGAACGTGTAGCCCGCCCTCGAGGGGCGGTCCGGTTCCGCGATGCGGTCTCCTGCGGTGTGGATCTCTTCCCAGACCGTATCGCGGTCGACGAAGGTCAGAGTGAAGACCCCTGCCCTCACCATCTTCTCGATATCGCCGACGAACACATGCCCCTTCAGCTCCGAGACCTCCTCCGGGAGGCCGATGCGGATCGTTCCGCCTTCTTCGTAGAAGCCCGTCGCGGAGAATGCGCCCGCGCTCCGGTCGATCGTTCCGAACGAATCCGCGCGGACGGTCAGGATGCCGTTCCCGAAGACGACCTTCGCCAGCTTGTCGCATCCTGCGAAGGCGTATGATCCTATGTCCGTCACGGAATCGGGGATGGATACGGAAACGAGGGACGAGCATCCCTCGAAGGTTCCGCACGCGCCCGTCTGCATATCTCCGCCCCTGATCTCCGAGATCTGTATGCCTGTTCCGAATCCTATCGATGCGAGAGAGCCGCAGTATGCGAACGCCCCCTGACCGATAGAAGTGACCGATGCGGGGATCTCGACGGAGCCGAGGCCGGAACATCCGCTGAACGCATCCGTCCCGATGGACCGGAGCGCAGAGGCCTCGTCGGCGTTTCCGAGCGTGGCGGCGGGACCGGCTCCCAGGGTCACCGAGGTCAGGCTCGAGCATCCCTTGAAAGCGCTGTCTCCGATGCTCCCGACATCGTTTCCGACGATGACGGAAGACAGGTATGCCGTGTTCTCGAACATATTGTCCAGAACGCATCCGAGCGTGATGCCGATCCCTTCGCATCCTTCGAAGGCATTGCTCTCGAATTCCGTGATGCCCTTGCCGAGGGCGACGGTCTTCAGACTGCCGCAGCTGCCGAACGCATACTTGCCGACGGATGCCACGCTGTCGCCGACGGTTATCTCGGTCAGGCCGGAACCGTAGAACGTGCATCCTCCGATGCTCGCCACGGAATCCGGAATGGCGATCGCAGTCAGAGAGGTACACTCTTGGAATATCCCCTTGTTGTCTTCCGGAGAATCAGCTCCGGGAAGGGCGGTTAAGGTGCTGGTTCCGTTGAAGGTCACTCCGGTGAGGCTCTTGCATCCGTAGAACACCCCTGCCCCGATGGTCTTGACCGATTCGGGAACGGTGATGGATCCGAGGCCGGTGCATCCGGAGAATGCGCTGCCGCCTATCGTCAGGAGCGAAGAGGATTCGCTGAAGGTCGCTGAAGCCAGCCCGCTGCATCCCGAGAACGCGGATGCCCCTATGCCGGTGACAGAATCCGGGACGGCGACGGATCCGAGGCTGCTGCATCCGTAGAATGCGCTCTCTCCTATGGTCTCGACCTTGCTGCCGATTGTTGCAGTGGCGAGGGAGGTGCATCCGGAGAACGCGCTCGATCCTATGCTCTTGACATCGTCCCCGATCGTAAGCGCGACTAGGTGCTCCATTCCTGCGAACGCCGACTCGCCGATGTTGCAGTCGATGTCCATCGTTATTCCGCCTCCCTGGCTTCCGCACTCCTTGAACGCATTCTTGCCGATGGAGGACACCCCCTTTCCGAGGGTTATCTTCTCCAATGACGTGCATCCCTGGAACGCGCTCTCTCCTATGGAAGTGGACGCTTTCCCGTCGGCGTAATGGCCCGGTATCGATGCCTCGGTCAGACCGATGCATCCGCTGAACGCATTGTTCCCGACGGACGTGACCGATTCGGGAACGGTGATGGATCCGAGGCCGGTGCATCCGGAGAATGCGCT
>CAVHMZ010000059.1:0-7807 GCA_963637225.1 Segatella hominis | reverse complement strand
GTCTGGTGGACGTGCTTGTGCTCCCCGTTCTCGTCCTCGTAGGTGATGTCGTAGGGGACGGAGAAGTTCGTCCTGTAATGGTGGATGGACCCCATCTGGAGCGTCCTCCCGTTGGGCATGGACGTGTCTATCCCGACGGTGTAGTGCGCGCCGGGGAACTTGTCCCACTCGGTGCGTATGGAGAGCATATACGGAAGGCAGATGGCCCTGGCGATCCTCTCGAGGATCCGGATGTCCTCCTCGATCTGGCCCTGCGCGTCCTCCTCGGACGCGTGGCAGGTATGGGACTCGAAGAAGTGGATCTCCCTGACCCTTATGAACGGGCGGGTCTGCTTGGTCTCGTACCTGAAGGTGTTGACTATCTGGTAGGTCTTCAGCGGAAGATCCTGGTGCGACCTCACCCACAGGGAGAACATGGGGTACATGGCCGTCTCCGAGGTGGGCCTGACCACGAGCCTGACATCGAGCTCGTTGAGGCCGGCGTGGGTGACCCAGTAGACCTCCTCGTCGAAGCCCTTGATATGATCTTTCTCCTTGGCGAACTCGGTCTCCGGGATCATCAGGGGGAAGCAGACCTCGTCGTGGCCCGTGGCATCGAACTCCCGGCGGATGTAGGTGTCGATTTGCCTCATGATCTTCCACCCGTAGGGGGTCCAGACGTTCATCCCCTTGATCGGGTACCTCTTGTCCGAGAGGTTGGCCTTCTCGACGATGTCCAGGTACCAGTCGGCGAAGTCGTCCTCTTTCATCGGCATGGGATCAGCTCCTCCTGACGGCTTCGCAGATGATGCCTGCCACGGAGATGTGCGAGACCTCGTTCTCGAGGGTGTTGCAGCACAGGACGGAGTCCAGGGAGCTGCCGGTGAGCCTCTCGATGGCGTTGTTCACGAACACCCCGTGGGTGCACGCGACGGAAACGCTGGCCGCCCCGGCCTCCCTGAGGGCCTGCGCGGCGGCGATGATGGTGCCTCCGGTGGAGATCATATCGTCCACGATGAGGACGCTCTTCCCTGTGCAGTCCATCTTGGCGGGGGCTATGCGGACGTCCACTCCGGACAGGCGGGTCTTCTCCAGGTGGTCGTAGGGCAGGCCCATCCTCTCGCCCACATCCTTGGCGCGGCCCGCGGCCCCTATGTCGGGGGAGAGGACCAGGTCGATCTTCTTGTCCTTGAAGTAATCGGCGATGACGGCGGCGGCCTTCAGATCCATGTGGGGGCAGCTGAAGTAGTCCAGGACGGCTTCCTTGTGGATGTCGATGGTGATCACCATGTCGCAGAGCAGGCCCAGGTGCTTGCACATCACCTTGGCGGACTCGGGCTCTCCGGGCTTGAAGACGCGGTCCTGCCTGGCGTACCCGAAGTAGGGGATGACCAGGGTGATGGTCTTGGCGCCGAGCCTCTTGACGGCATCCTGGAGGAGGAACATCTCGATCAGGTTGTCGTTGGGGTACGTGTTCTGGACGATGACCACGTCGTCGTCCAGCGACTCCACGTCGATCCTGGTGTAGCACTCCCCGTCGGGGAACTTTGTGGAAGCAGCCTGAATGTACGCGCAATCCAGTATCGAGGCCATCTCCTTGGCCAGGTCCCTGGATGACGACCCGCCTACGATTATCATGGTCCGATGTTAAACGCCTGTGGCTTATTAGACTATCGCGCGAGCGCCCGCAACCCAATTATCGTGCGACGGGGATGGGCCCGCCATGGCAGAGAAGCTGAGCACAGTCACGGACGAGCGCATCGAGAAGTACCTGGACATCACGGCCAGGGCCCTGGCGAAGATCAGGGTCGCCGCTCCGGAGAAGTCCTACGGCCGCAGGCTGGCCGACAGCTTCCTCGAGATGGCCAACTGCTACTACGCGGATGCCAAGCACTTCAGGGACTCCGGCGACATCGTGACCGCCTTCGCGGCGGTGAACTATGCGCACGCCTGGCTCGACTGCGGCGCCAGGATCGGGCTGTTCGACGTGGACGGGGACGACGTCCTGTTCACGCTCTACGAGTGACTATCTCCTTCCTGCTGGAAGCGCACCTGAACGTCCTCACGTGGCCGCGGCCCAGGAGCGACCGGACCACGTCCTCGGGGGCATCGGTGAAGATGCTGTTGCCCAGCATGCACATGCCCGCCCTGTAACCGCGGCCGTTGAGCCCGGCTATCGCGCGGCGGATCGCGGGCGTCTCCAGACCGGACTCCGACGAGAACATGTTGGACGCGGAGAAGAGGCTCTCGTAAGTGGGGTCCTTCAGGAAAAGATCCATGGACGCGGCGGCGGCATCGCGTATCTTCGCCACCGCGGAAGGGCTGCCGAGAACGGAGTCCGTCCTCATCTCGCCCCCGATGACCCCCAATGTCAGATGCTCTATCTTGAAGCGCGCGTTGGCGACCTTCCCGAACGGAGGTATCCCCGGGAGCGTCCTGACGGGGATGTCCAGGCCGGCCACTATCGCGGCCACGTCGCCCAGGCCCCCGCCTCCCATGACCTCGGCGCAATGGGCGGCTCTGAAAGCGTCCGCCCTCGGGATCCCGCGCAGGTCCGCGACGCAGACCGCGGCGGCGATGGCCCCGGCGGCGCTCATCCCGAATCCCTGGCTCACGGGCAGGCCGTTCTCTATGCGGATGTCCATCCCCTGGCCCGGGGCCAGGGACGCCACGGCCATCCTGGTTATGTGGGCGACGGACTGGCTCCCGTCAAGGAAGATGTTCACCACGCCGTCGTCCCTCTCCTCCACGCTGGCGGTGCATCCCCTGTCCAGGCGTATGCCGATCCCCCTGGATCCGGTGCTCAGGCCGTCGAACGACGACATGGGCTGGAAGACGCAGGAGATGTGGCCGGGGCAGAACGCGGAGATCATCGTATCAGGGATCGGAGGCACTTCACGCAGAAGTCCAGGATGGCATCCGACACTTCGGCCTTGGTCCCGGAGATGTCCTTGGACTCGCCCTTGGTGACCAGGATGGCCGAGGACGATGTCCTCCCCACGACGTCTATGTCGTTCGCCACCACTGCGGACAGCCCGTAGGCGTCCAGACGGGACCTGGCCTTCTCCGCCAGGTCGTGCTTCGAAAGCCCGGACTCCGCCTTGAACCCTATGACCACGGGGCACCTGGCGCGGATCATTGGCAGCACCTTCGGAACCGAGTCCAAATCCAGGCTGAACCCGCTGTCGCTCGGTATCTTCCCCTCCGCGATCTCGTGCGGCGTGAAATCGGCCAGGGCCGCGGGGACCAGGACGACGTCGTGGCCGATCGAGCCGACCATCGAAACCAGGTCCTTCACGGACTCGTACCTGCGGGTCGGGATGTAATCGGGGAGCTCCACGTTGCATCCGCCCATCCACAGCTCCACGTCGGCGCCCCTCTCGAAGGCGCGCTTGGCCAGCTCCACGGCCATCATGCCGGTGGACCTGTTGGTTATGATCCTCATGGAGTCTATCGGCTCCTCGCTCCTGCCGCCCACGACCAGCAGCTTCCTGCCGTGGAAGAAGTTCCTCGACAGCACCCTGAACGTCCATGCCACGACCTCGTCCTTGGAAGCCACTTTGGCGCGGACCCCGTCGCTGCGAGGGCCGATGACGGATACCCCCCAGGAGGCCAGCTTGTCCAGGTTGGCCTTCACGGCGGGGTTGCAGAACATGGAATCGTGCATCGCTGGTGCGATGGCCATCGGGATCCCGGACCCCATCGCCACGGTGGCCATCGAAGTCACCGGCGTGTCGTCGATGCCGCTGGCGATCTTGGATATGGTGTTGGCAGTGGCGGGGTAGATCAGCAGGAGGTCGGCGGACCTCTTCGCCATGAGCGTGATGTGCTCCGTCCTTCCGGTGAGGCCGGTGACCGGCCTGTGCCCGCTGGCGAACTCCAGCGCGTCCGGGGTGACGATCTTCTGGGCCTCCGGCGTCATCACAGGGTACACCTCCGCGCCGTGCCTGATCAGCTCCCGGATCGCGGCGAAGCACTCCACGGCGGCGATGCTCCCCGTGATCCCCATCACGATGGTCTTTCCCCTGAGCTTGGTGCTCTTCTCGCAGTATATCTCCTCTGACGGATGCATCTCAAACAACCTCGTCTATGATCCTCATGACCTCGGCCAGCACCTCGTCGGGCCCGGCCGAGGCATCCACCTTGCAGAATCCGTAATCGCCAGCGAGCCTGAGGTACTCTGCGCGCACCTGCTCCAGGAACCCCAGGTTCTCGAACTTGCTCTCTGCCTCCCCTCTCGACGACACCCTGTCCAGGCTCCTCCCGGGGTCCATGTCCAGCAGTATGACTGCGTCGGGAACGCCGGCGAACGCCCTGTTTATCTCCAGGAGCCAGCCGCGGTCGGTGGAGTCGCCGTCGAGCTTCGCCGACTGGTACGCCACCGTCGATGCGAAGTAGCGGTCGCACAGGACCACCTTCCCTGCATCGCGGGACCTGCACATCTTCTCGGTGTGGTCGTTGCGGTCCGCGACGAACAGGAGAGCCTCGGTGCGCTGGGATATATTCCTGGCATCGCCGGAGCGTATGAACGCGCCTATGCCCTCGTGAGTGGGTTCGGCGGTGACCTCCACTTCCAGCCCGCGGGCTTCCAGCGCCTCCGCGGCCTTCCTGCAGACCGTGGTCTTGCCGGCCCCGTCGATTCCTTCGAAAACGATCAAACGGCCTTTCATCCGGGAACCTGCATCCCCGTACCGACTTAATAGGATGCCTTGAACCTGAGCATCTCCTTCACCGAATGAACGGACTCCACGTCCTTGCAGAACGGCCTGCAGACGGACGCCATCCTCTTCCTGATGCTTGCATCGAAGCGCACGTCCAGCGACGCGAGGTTCTCCGCGAGGGACTCTGCCAAGCTGTCGCCCCTGCGGTCCCAGTCGGTCAGGACGACGGCTTCCCTGCCGGAAAGCCAGACGTGCTCCGCGGCACGCACCGGCCCGCCGGTGCTCTGGACGCAGCGGAACGTCCCGGCGACGCCTGCGGCCCTGAGGGAGGCGGCGTCGTTCGCGCCCTCCACCAGGATGATGCACTTCCCGGCCACGGCGTTCAGCTCCTCTATCAGGGACTCCAGCAGCTCCAGGCGCTCGGCGTCGTCCATCGGCCGCCTCCTCCAGCCTGCGCATGATCTCGGCCTCGTCGCCGCGCACCGTGACGGTCTTCTGCCTGGATGTCTGGCCGGATGTCACCTCCGCCTTGGATCCTGTGAGCTCCGCGAACAGCGCCGCCACCTCCCTGTTGGCCCGCCCGTCCAGCGGAGGGGCCTTCACGCGGACGACCATCCTGCGCCTCCATTCGTCGAAGCCGTCCGGCCCGGAGCGGCTGGAGCGCGGAGACACCGACACATCGACCTCCACCGCCCCCTTCCTGGCCCGGCAGACGTCCGAAACCTTCATGCAGGCCCATCGCGGAGGTCGGATAAGCCGTTGACGATGGGATTATCTACTGAACATCCATTGGAGTCCCGATGAGCAATCCGGCGAACGCGCCTATGACATTCGACGAGCTGTCGGAGCTGTACAGGACGGAGATGAAGAGCAGCTCCGTCACCGAGGCCCGCAAGGATCTGTTCAGAGCGCTGGCCAGCCTTCTCATGCAGCTGCGCCAGGAATACGAGCGCCAGGCGGCCATCGATGTCGAGTCGATCATCTGCGAGGGCGCCGAAGCGCGCAAGAAGAACGCCGAGAGAATGGCCAAAGAGGTCATCCGCATCAGGACGCAGAAGATCAGCGGCATGGCGCTCCGGAGCGCCACGGGCAGCAAGAACGCGCTGGATGTCCTGACCCCGGAAGAGAAGGGCTATTACGACGCCGTCCTCGACCTGACCAGGAAGCACATCTGCGAAGTGGATGCGCTCAGGGGAAAGAAGAAGACCGTGGACACCCGCATCGACGAGCCCGGGAAGCCTGTCGCGGAGGAGAAGCCGGCCGAGCCCGAAGCGCCTCCTGCGGCGGAAGAGCCGCCGGTGTTCGACGAGGGCTTCGACGAGCCTTTCGACGACCAGCCGATCCCGGAGGAGCTGGAGGCCATGATGAAAGAGGAGCTCGGGAAGCCCTCTCCGGAACCTGCCCCCGAGCCTGAGCCGGAGCCCGTTCGTGTGCCGGAGCCCGCCCAGGCCCATGAGGAGGCCCCCTCCGAGGAGACGTCCGACCTCGCGCCGGTGCTGATAAGGATCCTGGAGGACCTGCCGGCCTTCGCCGGCCCGGAGCGCGACTACAGCCTCTGCAAAGAAGACATAATAACGATGCCCAAGGTGCTCGCCGAGCCCCTGGTCAGCACCGGGAAGGCCTGCAACGTCAAGCCTACGCCCTGAGCGTGCGGGTGTCGCCCGGGAACTCGAGGCAGTCTATGTTCAGCCTCCTGATCCCCGTTATCTCCGAGACGGTCTCGCGGGCCAGATCCGGGATGTTGTTCGTCTTGGAAAGGTGGGCCAGGAAGAGCTGCCTGCGGGAATCGGCGATCGTCCTGCGTATCGCGTTCCCGCAGTCCACGTTGGACAGGTGGCCGCGGTCGCTCCCGATGAGCCTCTTCAGGCTCGGGGCGTAAGGGCCGTCGACGAGCATCTTCTGGTCGTAGTTCGACTCTATCACGGCGATGTCCGCCATCTTCAGGGCGGCCTCGATCTGGAAGGTCAGCTTCCCGGTGTCCGTGGCCAGCAGGGCGCTCCTGCCGTCGACCTGCGTGAGGAACGCGTTGGGCTCGATGGCGTTGTGGGACGTGGGCAGCGGGGTTATATGCATATGGCCCACATCGAAGCTGGACTTGGAATCGAAGGGGATGAAATCCACCTGCCCGGGATCGAACTGCGTCATGGTCTGCATATTGCACATCACGGGAACGTCGAGCTTGCGGGCAACGGGCCCCACTCCGGCGACGTGATCGGAATGCTCGTGCGTGACCAGTATCGCCCTGACGACGCTCGGATCGACGCCTTCCTGCTCCATGGCGGCCATGATCTTCTTGCAGCTCACGCCGGCATCTATCATCACGGCTTCGCCGTCGGATTCTATGACGGTGCAGTTGCCGTCGCTGCCGCTGGCGAGCACATGGACCTCGAGCATCCGGAATGCCCCTCATCCCTTCTTCTTGTAGAGCGCGAAGATGATGTCGCCCCGGGAGATGATCCCCACCAGGACTCCCTTCTCGATGACGGGAAGACGGTTCACGTTCATCCCGATCATGGCCTTGAGGACCTCCATGATGGCGGTGTCGGGCGTGGTCGTGAGAACCGTGCGCTTCATGATGTCGGAGACTATCATGTTGGAGATCTCGTCGGAGATGGACTTCAGCTTCCCGTCTTCCATGGCGGAATCCATGGGGTAGTTGAGCATGATGTCGTCCGGGTTCTCCTTCCCGAGCTTGTCCTGATACTCCAGGATGAGATGCAGGATGTCGTTCTCGCTCAGAATGCCGAGGAGATGGTTCCTGTTATCCACAACGGGCGCCCCCGATATGTTGTCAAGAGCGAACTTGATAACAGCCTTCTTGACAGTGTCATCGGGCTTCAGCGTCACCACCTGGGTGGTCATCAGATCCCTTACCTTCAGCTTAGACATCGACAGGGTATCCGCCCTCCGCGCATATATTCGTTTCCCATAGCGGCCAGCACACTCCGGGCGGAGGCGGATGGAAAAAGGCCGTTCAGAAAATTTTAAATATCACTGGGCCTTCAAGGGATTTTGTCGGGGCCTGTAGCTCAGCTAGGTAGAGCGTTCGACTCTTAATCGAACGGCCAAGGGTTCGAATCCCTTCAGGCCCGCCACTTGTTTAGCCAGATCTCCTGGAAAAAAGTCTATTGTTTCGACGTTTCGAGGCCTTTAGCGCCTCCTTTGAA
>CAVHMZ010000058.1:25354-31099 GCA_963637225.1 Segatella hominis | reverse complement strand
GGCATCGGCTCGCATGCGCGCACTCGCGCGTATGAGAAGATGTCTAGGTCGGGTTCGTGCGTTTCTACCCTGAATCCTGAAGACTCTAAAAAAGTTACAAAATTCTTAGATAGACGAGCGCTATCGCATCTGATGGCTATGGATTTCATCGAGCGCTCACGTTCTGGCATGCCGACCAGCATCCAAGATCCTGATCTGGGGCTTTTCCTGGAGGCGGTTGACCGCGCCAGGACGCTCTGCCACAGGTTCAACACCTATATCGGTCCGAAAGAGGGCCGCACAGCGATACTGGAGGAGCTGTTCGGACAGGCGCTCGATCCGGATTCAGAGATATGCCCTTCGTTCCGCTGCGACCTGGGGACCAACATCCATATCGGGAAGCGGCCTGCCATCAACTACGATTGCGTGTTCCTCGACTCTGCGGACATTTGGATCGGCGACTATGTGCTGATCGGCCCGAAGGTATGCATCGCCACTCCCGGCCACAACTTCCCTCCGGCGGACCGTAGGCTCGTCAAGACGGTGGCGAAGCCCGTCAGGATAGGCGATGATGTGTGGATCGGCGCGAATGCCACCGTCCTGCCGGGGGTGACCATAGGCGACGGGGCCGTCATCGGAGCCGGGGCGGTCGTCACCCACGACGTCCCCGCAGGGGAGACATGGGTCGGGAATCCTGCCAGGAAGATACGGCACGAGCGATGCAAAGGCCATTTTGAATCGCGGGAAAGTAATGACCAAGGTCATTTCGAATCGCGGGAAAGTAACGACAAGGCTGATTTCATATCGCGGGAAAGTTATAACCACTCTCGATTGCTACGATCTGGCATGACCGGCTTGTTCAAGCGCAAGCTCTACGACCGCATGATGGCGTGGAAAAACCGCACCAGAGGGAAAAGGGCGCTTTTGATAGAAGGCGCCAGGAAGGTTGGGAAAACGACGTTGGTCAAGGCGTTCGCCGACAACGAGTACTCGTCCGCGGTGTATATCGACTTCGCCGAGCCTGAACCGGGAGTGATAGAGCTGTTCGAGCACCATTGCTCGGACATACCTGTTCTGCTTTCTTTGTTGGCATCGCTTCACGGGGTCCAGCTGAAGGAGCGCGATACCGTGTTCGTGTTCGACGAGATCCATAGCTATCCACGTGCAAGGCAGTTGATCAAGTACTTCGTCTTGGACGGCAGGTTCGATTTCATCGAGACGGGAACGCCCATCTTCCTGAGAGAGAACACCTGGGGCATACAGATGTCCGAAGAGGAATCCGTGGAGATGCATCCTCTCGATTTCGAGGAATGGCTCTGGGCCAACGGAGATTCCATGACCGTTCCGTTCCTCCGCAGCCGGTTCGAGGCCAGGCAGCCTTTGGAGCCGCCGCTCCACAAAGCCATGATGAGGAAGTTTAAGGCGTACATGTTCGTCGGCGGCATGCCGCAGGCAGTTGCAGAATACGTCGGAACGAAGGATCTCGGCCGGTGCGAAGAAGCCAAGAAGTCGATAATCGAGGATTATCGCCGCGAGATGACATGCATGCCGGTCAACGTGGGATCCAAAGCCCGGATGGTCTTCGACAAGATCCCATCGAACCTCTCGCGCCGTAGCAAGGCGTTCAGCCCGGGGCTGGTGTCAGAAGGCTCCAAGACCTTCCAGTACGACCGCAGCCTGGCCTGGCTGAAGGAATCGAGGATTGTCAACATGTGCGACGGATCCGATATGAGTGGCGGAGGAGAGGGCAGGTTCAAGTGCTATCTCCTTGACACGGGCCTCCTGATGACGCTGGCGTTTGACGAGGGGCTCTCCACTCCGTCGGAAGTGCAGCTGAGCTTCATCAGGGGGAGGCTGTCCATAAACGAGGGGATGCTCTTCGAGAACATGGTCGCCCAGGAGCTTGCCGTACGGCATACAGCTCTGCGTTTCGCAGAATTCTATGACAAGGCGGATGACAAGCACATCCACGAAGTGGACTTCATACTTCCGCGCGGAGGCAAGATCGTAGCGATCGAAGCGAAGCCCGGGGTGTCTTCAAGGCACAGGTCACTCGACTTGTTCGTTGAACGTTACAGGAAGCGGATCGACAGCGTCTTCGTCATCCACTCCGGGGACCTCAAGGTCGACGGCGACGTGGTCTACATCCCCATCTACATGGCGATGTTCCTCTGAAGCTCCGCGGGGCCTGCTCTCCGTCCCGTCCCCGTATCTTATGAACCTCTCCGTCCCCAGGGGCTGGGCCTGGTCCACGTAGGTCCAGGGCCACTCCTTGTACTCGTTGGCGCGGATCTCGTCCAGCCCTGCGCGGACCATGCCGATGTCCTCGAGGCAGACCGGCCCGAACATGGCCATCTTCTCTCCTATCGGAACCCCTTCCAGGAGCCAAGCGACGGTCGGCTCGGCGCCGTTCTTGATCCGGACTTCTCCGTTCTCGAGGATCTTCGCCCTGGATCCGCAGGGGACATCCGCGCCCAGCAGGGAGATCCCGGAGCCGGATATGACGTAGAGGTTCCTGTTCGCGCCTTCCGCGGCAGGGTTCAGGGCCATCTCGCATCCGGGCTCCATCTCTACCCTCACGATCCTCACTCCGTGCTCCGGGCCCGCCCACGAGTCCGATGCGGGGGACCTCGCTTCCTTTCCTTCGAAGGATCCGCAGAAGACCTTTGCGGCCCAACCTTCTCCCGATGCAATAGGCACGTCGTCAGACCACACCGTCGTCACGGAGTTCTCCCCGTTCTTCATCGCCGCCGGCAGGTTCACGAATATCTGCGTTATGTCGTTCGGGTTCCTCTCCTCCTGGTCCGCCAGGGGGTACATCTCGTTGTGGCTGTACCTCGACGATGCATGCACCCATTGGGCGTCCCCGTTCCCGAACCTCCCGCATATGCCCATGTGGTCGAAGTGGTCCACCAGCCCTCTGTGAGCATAGGTCAGCGTCTCGTACCCCCAGTGGGCGTGCATCGGGAAACCCGGGACCACTTTCCCGTGGTACATCCTGAACCCGAGCCTCTTCTTGTAGTCCCTTCCCAGGTTCCTCCCTCCGATCTCGTGCAGCGGTGGCGCCTGCTGCCTGTTGCCCTTGGGGTAGTCGTCCTCATGGTGGGACGCGAAGAGGAACGGGTCCTCGGTGTCCCAGTGCATGTCTATGGGCGTCACCCTGACGGGGGTCTTCGGTCTCCTGGAGAAAAGGGCCATGCCCAAGGGTAGGGCGACATGGTATTATTGGGTTCCTGGAGGGCCGATCGTTTGCAGGTCATTTGGGAGCTACCCATTCTCCGGTGCGACCGAATATTTAATGTCTTATTACCGTAGTCTGATTAAAGTGCGCATGCGCAGCAGATGCATGGGCTTCGGAGAGATGCAATGTTCGGGATCAGACGCAGGGAACAACGGACGACAGGGGCAAGATGCGCATCGTCTTGCTCAAGCAGGAGGTGCGACTGATGGGGGCGCAGGGGGCCAGCCCCCGCATCGGCTTGGGGAAGTCGATGGTGAAGGGCCTGGTGAACCAGGAATACGCTCTGGGAGGGGCGATGATGATCGTGTTCGGAATCGCCTTTTCCGTCATCGGAACGGACCTGCTCTCCAATCTCGTGGGCGAGAAGCTCGCAGGAACTTTGGCTCTGGGATTTGGGTTTGTTATCGTCATCATAGGAGGAGCGGTTCTCGCATCCGCTTGGGCGGTGACGATGGACAAGGTCTACTTGAGGAACGGGTCCTGCCAGATCATCGACGGCAAGGTCAGGTGCACAGGCGGCTGCACGCAGTGCGTGTTCGCCGCCAGGTACGTGCAGATGAAGAACCCCGTCGACGGGCAGCGACCCAGGGAGCGATGGCATCCCTTAAGACAGGCTCCGTTCTACGGGTCGCTATGGCAGAAGGCATGCGCCTCAACAAGTTCATAGCGGAGTCCGGGGCGGCATCGCGCCGCGGGGCCGACAGGCTGGTGGAGGAAGGGCGCGTGGCCATCAACGGCAGGACCGCGGTCCTGGGGGACAAGGTCTGCGACGGCGACGAGGTGACTGTCGACGGGAAGCCCGCCAAAAGGCGCTCCGCCGACATCATCCTGGCCTTCAACAAGCCCCGCGGCGTCACCTGCACCGCCGATCCAGGGACCGGGGACAACATAATCGGCTACATCGGCTACCCGGAGCGCATCTTCACGGTCGGAAGGCTGGACAGGGACTCCGAGGGGCTGATACTCCTGACCAACAACGGCGAGCTCGCCAACCGCATCATGAGGTCCCGCGGGGAGCACGAGAAGGAGTACGTCGTGACAGTAGACAGGAAGGTCACCGATGATTTCATCGGCGGGATGTCTTCGGGAGTGCCCATCCTCGGCCGGATGACAAAGGAATGCTTCGCGGAGCAGACCGGGCCCGAGGAGTTCAGGATAATCCTGCGCCAGGGGCTCAACCGCCAGATCAGGCGCATGTGCGGCCATTTCGGATACACCGTGGTGAAGCTGGTGAGGGTCAGGGTCATGAACATCGAGCTGGGGGATCTTCCTGCAGGCAAGTACAGGGACCTGACCGGAGAGGAGCGCGCGGCGCTCATGAAGGATCTGGGATTATGACGGAGTTCAGGACGATCGAGGCGGGGGACATCCCGCAGGCGCTGGAGATATCGTACACGGAGCTCGGCTCCGATTATCTGGACGAGGGCGATTTCCTCGATGCGATCGGCTCCGGCGACCGGTTCTGCATGGTCGCCGTGGAAGGCGGGGAAGTGGCGGGATTCGCCATCTGCCGGGTCTTCGGTCCCGAGCTGGAGCCCGAGGTTCTCGGGCTGCCGGACTGTCCGGAGAGGGACATCGTCCTGTCTTCGCGCTCGACAGGCATACTGGACTCCGTGTCGGTGTCCCCTAAGTTCAAGGGCAGGGGCATCGGCACCGAGATGTGCAGGGAATGCGTCGGGGAGATGCGGTCCCGCGGATGCGGCATCGTCTGCGCCATGGCCTGGAAGAGCTTCTCCGGGAGGACCAACATCGCCGGGATACTGAAGGGCATGGGCCTGAAGGAGACGGTCTCGATCCAGGGCTACTGGAACCGGATGGTGGATTCCCCGGAGGGCCATCACTGCCCCGAATGCGGGGCGCCATGCAGGTGCTACGGCGTGTTCTGGTACCGCAAGCTATGATCTCCGAATCCATCCCGCGGACGATGGTGCGGTCCGGGGCATAGAAGCCATTATATCGGTCTCCTATGTGACCAGCATCGTCAGGGGGCGGGCATCACGTCGAAACTGTTGCAGATCTCAAAGCTTGTCAGCATATGCATGGCTCCGATAGTGATCGCAGTGGCGCTCATCGCGCTGTTCTTCCCGGACACGGTCTCTTTCATCAAGACGAGCTACATCAACTACCTTCTCGCGATAGTCATGTTCGGCATGGGGCTCACCCTCAAGCCGAACGATCTGAAGATCGTCTTCAGCCGTCCGAGGGATGTCATAGTCGGAGTGATCGCGCAGTTCACGATCATGCCGTTCCTGGGATACATCCTCACTGTGATATTCGCACTGCCCACCGAGCTCGCCATAGGCGTCATCCTCGTCGGGACCTGTCCCGGAGGGACCTCATCCAACGTGATAACCTATCTGTCCAAGGGGGACACGGCCCTCTCTGTCGGGATGACCTCCACAACGACTCTGATGGCCCCTGTGGTCACTCCGCTTCTGACCTACATCTATGCGGGGCAGAGCATCGATGTCGACATGATGAGCATGTTGCTGTCGATCCTGGAGGTCGTCGCGGTCCCGATCGCC
>CAVHMZ010000058.1:20634-25298 GCA_963637225.1 Segatella hominis | reverse complement strand
CAGTGGATGTCCTGCCGATGGTGTCCGTGATCGCGATAACAGCCATCGTCGCGGCCGTGGTCTCGGCCAACTCCGCACGTCTGGCAGATGCCGGGCTCATAATCCTCGTGGTGGTGATCCTCCACAACCTGTGCGGATACGCATTGGGGTATGCGGCGGCCATGCTCGCAGGGATGGACACTCCCAGATGCCGCGCGGTGTCGATCGAGGTCGGTATGCAGAACTCCGGGCTCGCCTCTTCGCTGGCCGCGGTCCATTTCGCGGCATATCCTCTCGCCACCGTCCCCGGCGCGGTGTTCAGCGTTTGGCATAACGTGTCGGGCGCCATACTGGCGAACATCTTCGCAAGAAGGACAGAGAAGGCGGAGGAGTCCGCCGAATGAAGGCGGAAGCCAGCAACGCACGTCTGCCGCAACACGGACAGAGAAGTCGTGGAGGCTCGCATCTGCCCGGCCGGAACAGTTCATGCGACGGCGGGCAGGCCTGAACCTGCTGTCCCGGGAGAGATGCATCGCCGCCCGGGGCGCAGTTCTCCGTCGGACTGCACCAGGCTCCGAATGCCGGACGGCTCCGGTATCCTCATCCGATATGCTATCCAGCAGGGGCAGACTGCAGGTCATCTGCATGCAGATGATCCGGGCTTCAGCTCGGGCATAGGCTTCTGCATCTCGTCGATGAACGCTGCCGCGAAGATCGGATAGTGCTCTATGCCATCGTCATCTACCGAAATGTTGGATTTCTCCAGCATGATCCTTCTTTGGAATCTGGCGTCCCCCATGGTCTTGGACAGGGACGGAGCTTCTCTGCTCTTTCCAGATTTCACTTCGATGACTGCAGTTTCGAGCCCGAGTTCCAGAACGAAATCGAGCTCCATCCTGCCGGGATTTTTTCTGTTGATGTAGAATCCAAGCTCGAACCCTGCCTTGGTCAGGCATTCGGCAACGGCATTCTCCGCGATGGCGCCCTGGTTGACCTTGTCATCTCCGGAATAGATGGCGTACAGCGTCGCATGGCCCATGAGGCTCACTAGCATCCCCGTGTCCGACATATAGACCTTGAAGTTCGACAGATCTTTCCTCATCGATAGCGGCTGAGCGATCTCACGCAGCCTGTAGCAGCAGTTTGCAATCCCTGCCCCCTCGACCCAGAGGAGCGCATCGGAATAGAACCGGGCTCCGGTCCGAGATTCCGGGCTCTGGGGGTCTATGCGCGACCACATGAACTTCTTGTTCGTGTCCGATAGCTGTGCCGGGATGGAATCGAAGCATCTCCTGATCTTCATGCTGACGGATCTGGGGCTGTATTTCGATACGTCGTCATGGAACGATGAGACGATGGCTCTTTGGATCGTTCCAACGCTTTCCAGATCGCCCGTTTCTGCATAAGCTGCCACGGCAGCCGGCATGCCTCCGACGATCGTGAATTCTCTGAACCGGTCTTGAAAGACATCCAGCTCCACTTCTGATAGGCGGCTGCGCTTTCCGATCTTGCTCCTGAGGTCTTTCGTCTGTTCTTCCGAGCACCCCATGGCCCAGAGGAACTCTTCGAAATCCAGGCCATGCATGTGCATATGCTCCTCGTATCCTACAGGTATGAGCGCCGGAAGCCCCTCTTTTCCATCTTCTCTCAGCGTGACATCCAACAGCGATCCACTAGCGACGACGTCGTATCTTCCATCGGCAGTGAAGCTCTTCAAGGATGCCCTTGCGCGCGGGCAGCTCTGGATCTCGTCAAGGATGATCAGCGTTTTCTTCGGAGGGGCGCTCGCGTTGGCATAGATCTTCATCTCTTGTACCAGCCTGTCTGTTTCGAGGCTTCCATCGAAGATTTTCCTGACGCGTTCATTGTCGCTGAGGTCCAGGTATATGCTGTTCTCGTAGGTCTTTGCAAACTCGCGGATTATGAACGTCTTCCCGACCTGGCGCTGTCCCCTTACGAGGAGGCATTTGTGGCCCGGCCTCGTCTTCCATTCCAGGAGCTCATCCATTGCCTTGCGACGGAGCATGACCGGTTCCACACTTTCCAAGTATTTCTTTTTTTGCAGATTTTTCATCGATAAAATCAATAAGATTGCAGATATTTCAGATGAAAAATCTGTTCAAATACAGATATTTCATATTAATAATCTGTAAAAAAGCAGTTTTTTTAGAAATATGAATCCAAGACAGTTTTGGAAGGCAAGCGCCCCGCGGAATGGCCGCGAGGCCTGGGATCATGCCTTGGCGACCTTCAGGATCCAGTCGCCGAGGTCCTGATAGACCTCTTCCCTTCCGATCTCGTTGAGGATCTCGTGCCTCATGCCCGAATAGAGCTTGATCTCAGGCTTCAGGCCCACTTTCTCCAGGTTCCACTTCGCCTTCTCCACGCCCTTGCCGAAGTCCCCCACGGGGTCTTCCTTCCCGGACACGAACAGGACCGGCAGGTCCTTCGGCGTGTTCTCCAGGCCTTTGCGCTTCACCAGCCCGTGGATGAGCCCGAACATGTCGTTGTACGCGCCTACAGTGAACATGAACCCGCACAGCGGATCCTCGTCGTACTCTTTCAGGGCATCCGGGTTGGACGAAAGCCACCTGTTGGGCATGTCCGGCTCGGAGAACTTGGAGCTGTAGCCGTCCATGACAAGGCTGTGGAGCTTTCCGCTCACGTAGTGGGGGCCGTGCTTCTTCACGAGCCTGGCCGCAGAGGCCTTCCCGAACCACACCTTGAACGCTGCCTGGTTCCCCGTGCCCATGATGATGGCGCCGTCGACATCCTTCCCATAGATTGTCAGGAACCTCCTGGTCACGAAGGAGCCCATGCTGTGCCCCATGATCAGATGGGGGATCCCGGGCAGGTCGGACAGCATCTTCTGGTTGACCCTGCGGACGTCCTCGACGAGCTTGCCGGCTCCGTCCTCCTCGGCGAAGAACCCTTTCTCCTCGGACGTCCTGCCGTGGCCGATGTGGTCGTGCCCGTAGACGGCGATGCCTCTGCTGTTCAGGTATTGCGCGAAGTCCGAGTACCTGAGGATGTGCTCGATCATCCCGTGGACTATCTGCAGCGCCGCGACAGGGGCCTGCATCGGCATCCAGATGTAGCCGTTGATGTCGTCCTTCCCGTTGGACGAGGGGATCTTGAAGTTCTCGGGGTCCATGGCCGAGGATTCCGTTCCGGCGGTATTATAGTGACGGTCGAAGCGCCGCCGTTTCCGGGGCCGAACGGTGGCCGGTAGCAAACTGTCGCTGCATCGGGATGAGCGTGTGTTATTTTTGTCCGAGAAAGTATTAATGGGGAGCCGGTATAGGGTCCTCCATGCGCAGGATAGCCGTCTACGGAAAGGGCGGGATAGGGAAATCCACCACTGTCGGCAACGTCTCGGCGGCCTTGGCCGCCCGGGGGCTCAGGGTCATCCAGATCGGATGCGACCCGAAGGCCGATTCCACCCGCGCCGTTGCAGGGAGGAAGGTCCCGACGGTCCTGGAGACGATGAGGTCCAACCCGGATCCGGAGCTGGAGGATGTGGTCTTCGAAGGCCCCCGCGGCGTCCTTTGCGTGGAATGCGGAGGCCCGCGCCCCGGCGTGGGATGCGCAGGCAGGGGCATAATCGCGGCCTTCGAGCTCCTGGAGGAGCTGGAGATGGCCTCCGTCTGCAAGCCGGACGTCATCCTCTATGACGTCCTGGGAGATGTGGTGTGCGGCGGGTTCGCCATGCCCATCAGGAACGGCTACGCCCGCGACGTCTTCGTGGTGACGTCCGGGGAGATGATGTCTCTGTACGCCGCGAGCAACATCTCTTACGCGGTAAACGACCTCTCCAATGACGGCTACGCCCGCCTGGGAGGCCTCATACAGAACTCCCGCGGAGTGAAAGACGAGGATTCCCTCGTCGACAGGGCCGCCGTGGAGATGGGGACGTCTGTCGTTCACAGGCTCCCCAGGGACCCTGTTGTCCAGTCATGCGAGGACAGGGGATGCACCGTGGTCGACGGAGAGCCGGAATCGGCCATGGCAGGATCCTACAGGGACCTTGCTTCCAAACTTTTCGAGCTGTCCGAGGACGTCTCGGGCGGCATGCGCCTGGGAGGCGAACGAATATGACGATCGGCATCATGCTGGCTGGCCACGGCTCGACCATGGTCTTCAACAAGGGGGTCTTGGATATGCAGGCCGAGATCCTCAGGTCCAAAGGATATGACAACGTGTACGTGGGGTTCAACGAGTTCTCCATCCCCTCCATCCGCGAGACGGCGGAGGAGATGGCCGAGGACGGATGCGACGAGATCGTCGTCCTCCCGTTCTTCATCGCCTCCGGGATACACGTGACCAGGGACATCCCCGTGAAGCACTTCGGGCTCCCCCGGAACGCCACCGAGGGGACCGTCAGCCTCTGCGGCAAAGACGTCAGGGTTCATATAGAGCAGCCTTTCGGAGAGGATCCCAGCCTCACCGACATCCTCACGGAGCGGATCGAGGGGCTCAGGACTCCAGGCAAGGACACCGCGGTCATCGTGATGGGCCACGGGTCCAGGCTCGGCTACAACTCGGACGTGGTCAGGCTCAACGCAGACCGCCTCCGCGCCAAGGGCTACGAGAGGGTGTACGTCGGATACAACGAGTTCAACGACCCCAAGATCGAGGATGTGATCCCCAAGATCATAGACGACGGGGCCGAGGAGGTCATCGCC
>CAVHMZ010000058.1:6315-20624 GCA_963637225.1 Segatella hominis | reverse complement strand
CCCTCCCGCTGTTCATATCCCTGGGCAAGCACCTGACCATGGATGTCCCCGGAAAGCTCGGCATCGAGAACTTTTCCGACGGAGGGATCGTCCGCCGCGGCGGGAGGGAAGCGGAGCTGAAGTACGCGGTCCCGCTGGGCGGCGACCCGAGGCTATGCGAGGTCCTCGTCGAGAAGCTCAGGAAGTACGAGTGATACCATGCGCGTTCTCATCCTCGACATGGTCCACGGCGGAGACCTCCTGGCCAGGAGGCACCTGGCCGAGGGCGACGACGTCACCTGCGTCGACGTCTACGGCATATGCTCCCAGGAGAGGAAGGACGAGCTCCGTTCGATGGAGATCCGCGTGGCGGACAAGGTGCCCGAAGGCTCCTACGACCTCACGGTCATGCCCACCCACTGCCCCAGGACGTTCTTGGGCGATGCGGACCCCGGGAAGATCATATCTTTCAGCCGGGACGTCTGCCGCTTCATAGAGGACAGGAGGTTCAGGATAGAGGTCACCGGCGTCAAAGGGAAGACCAGCTCCTGCTACCTCATCGCCAAGATGCTGTCGGACGCCGGGAAGAAGGTGCTCCTGCACGCGTCCCGCGGAGAGGGCCCTTACGACGCGGAAGGCCATATGATCGAGAGGAAGGTGAGCATAGCCCCTCCTTACATCATGACGCTGGCCGCCGGAGATTACGATGCCGTCGTGTGCGAGGTGTCCCTCGGAGGGTCCGGGAAGGCAGACATCGCCTGCATCACCAACCTTGCCGAGGACTACGGCATAGCGAAGAACTCGCTGAAGGCATCGGATGCCAAGAAGGACATACTCACGGACGACGGGATCAACATCGTCGCCGAAGGGGAGCGGGAGTTCTGGTCATCATTCGGGAAGAATGTCACGGCATACGGAAAGAGAGTGACGAAGATCTCGGAGCCGAAGCTCGGGGAGGGCCTGAAGGTGTCGGTGGACTACGACGGCGTCGGAGAAGCCGTCCTGGACGGATCGTACGTCTCGACGGAGTACCTGGAGGCCATGGACCTTGCGCTGGAGGTATGCCACATGATGGGCATCCCGAGAGATTCGGTCATAAGATCGCTGGAGACCTTCAAGGGCGTGCCCGGAAGGGGGGAGATACTGAAGGAAGGGGGCCGCACGGTCATCCGCGAGAGGAACCCAGGGATATCGCACCTGTCCATCGGCAGGACCCTCCGGTGCCTCGAGGACATGGGCGCCTTGGATTCTGCGATGATAATGCTCGATCCTGTGAGCAGGAAGGTCTGCGACAAGATGGACATCGACGAGATCCGCAAGGTGGTCGCTTCGTACAATGTCCCGATGATCGTCACCAAGGGCGACGGGACCCGTCCAGATGTGCCTGCCGACGTGAAGCTCCTGATAGAGCTCATCAAAGAGGGATACCAGTGAGGACGATCATCCATCCTCGTCCCAATCCGATAGTCGCGGCCATGTACACGCTCCGCGACATGGATGTGGATGTGATCGTGGAGCACGGCCCTTCCGGCTGCTGCTTCATGGCATCCAGGCCCCTCGAGGAGGCCGATGTCAGGATCGTCACATCCGGGATGAGGGACAACGACCTCATCTTCGGCGGAGAGGAGCCCCTGCTGAACACGTTGAAGCAGGTGGAGGAGAAGTTCCATCCCGAGACCGTCGCTGTCGTGGGCACATGCGCCAGCATGATCATCGGCGAGGACCTGGGCAAGACGATCCGCCGCGCGGGGATCTCGGCCAACGTGTTCCCCGTCGATTGCCACGGATGCATGGGAGACAACACCCGCGGGGCCATCAAGGCCCTGGAAGCGGGGAGGGACGCGGGGATCATCGGCCCCGAGGAATGCGAGCGCCAGATCTCTCTGATGAAGGCCGCCACGAAGCTGGAGAAGAACGCGGGGATGGCTTCCAAAGACTACATTCAGCCTGCCGTCAGCCCTACGAAGATGCATGCCTGCAGGAGGATCGCGGACGTTCTTTCTTCCGGAGGGAAGGTCGCCGTGGTGATGGATGCCAAGAAGGAGCTGGCCTACCGCTTCGCGGACATGTTCGAAGCCGTGGACAGGGCCCGCAGGGCATTGGGGGGAGAGACGCTGTTCGTCGCCAACCTGGACGCTTCCGGGGGGCTCCCGAGGATCAGGAGCTACTGCAGCGAGATACTCGGAGACCTGGAGTCCAAGGGCGTGAAGGTCGACAAGGCCATAGGGGCCCTGGACGAGTACGCCCTCGCCGGGCAGGATATGAAGGCCGCAGTTGATGCCTTCGCTCCCGATCTCACGATAATTCTGGGCATCTGCCATGCCTATCCGGGGATGTCCGAGGACGATATCCTCATCACCGACCAGCCAAGGCAGCTGGCCAATTACCTTAATCAAGGTTTCAAGTGGGCCGTCGGGGAGATCTCGTCGCACACCATGGTCATGGGGGTCCATCGGATCATCCCTCTGGAGACGGCCGAGACCCTCAGGGAGATGCTGGAATGAAAGGCTTCATCCTGTCGGGCACCGGCAGCGGAGTGGGGAAGACATCGGTTGCCACGGGGCTCATGTCCCGCTTGTCCAAGACGATGGAGATCCAGGCGTTCAAGGCCGGGCCGGATTTCATCGACACCATGTACCACACTGCGGCCACCGGCAGGAAGTCCAGGAACCTTGATTCGTTCCTGATGGACGACGACGTCATCCGCAACCTCGTGGGATACGCTTCCAGGGACGCTGACATGTGCGTCATCGAAGGCGTCCGCGGGCTGTACGAGGGCTTCACCGGCGACGGAGACAAAGGGTCCACCGCATACCTGGCGAAGCTCCTGGGGCTCCCTGTGGTGCTGGTGGTGGACGCAAGGTCCCTGACGCGCAGCGCGGCGGCCATCGTCAGAGGGTTCGCATCCTTCGATCCCGGAGTGGACATCGCAGGCGTCATACTGAACAACGTCTCCGGCCCGCAGCATTCAGGGAAGCTCAGAGCCGCCATGGAGACGTACAGCCCCGACGTCAAGCTCCTGGGGATGATCCCCAAGAGCCCCGGAAGCGTCCTGGAGCAGAGGTACCTGGGCCTGAAGACCCTGAAGACCTTCCAGGAGCGGGAGGTCACTCCCTTGCAGGATCTCGTCGGCGACGTGGACCTGGACGGGCTGATGGAGATAGCCGAGACGTCGCAGGCCGAGCTCCCGGCATCTTCCCCTTACATCGAGAGGGATTGCTGCATGAAGGCCGCCGTGCCCATGGACGAGGCCTTCTGCTTCTACTATGAGGAGAACATCGAGTGCCTCAGGGCCTCCGGGTTCGACGTGGAGCTGTTCAGGCCGACCGACGGCGACCCGTTGCCGGATGCGGATCTGTACTATCTCGGAGGAGGCTATCCGGAGCTGCATGCCGAGAGGATATCGGCCAACACCGACTTCCTGGAAGGGCTGAAGGCCGCCGCATCGGACGGCAAGATGGTCATCGGCGAGTGCGGAGGGCTCATGGCCATGTGCAGGTCACTGCAGGACAAGGACGGGAACGCGCACAGGATGTCGGGCATCTTCGATGCCGAGGCCAGGATGACCGGCAAGCGCCACGGGCCGACATACGTGATCGCGGATGCGACATCGGGCAATCCCGCTTTCGCGGGGACGGTGAGGGGCCACGAGTACCATTATTCCGATGTATTCCCAGGTTCCGAGCCTGTCTACGGGTTCGATGTGAAGAGGGGCCTGGGGATCGCCGGCAGGAAGGACGGCATGGTGTCCGGAAACTGCATCGGATCGTACATGCACCAGCACGCCCTGTCCGAGGAGGACTGGATCGGCAGGGCCGTGGAGAGGCTGGAGAGGTCGTCGTGACATTGGATTTCTACGACTCCGATCCCGAGGGGTACTTCGACAGGACCTTCGGAGCCGACAAGTCCGCGGTCAGGGAACGGTTCGCCCGTCATCTCGAGGAAGGGGCGGAGATCCTCGACCTCGGATGCGGATCCGGCAGGGACTCTCTGGCGTTCAGGGAGATGGGGTTTCATGTAACCTCCGTGGACGGTTCCGAGGGGATGTGCAGGGTCGCCCGCGAGAGGGCCGGCCTGGAAGTGAGGCATCTGCTGTTCTCGGAGCTGGACTACGCCGGCCGCTTCGACGGCGTCTGGGCCTGCGCTTCGCTGCTGCACGTAAGGTCAGAGGAGATCCCGGGCATTCTGTCCTTGGTCCGCCGCTCGCTCAAGAGCGGGGGCATCTTCTACTGCTGCTTCAAGCAGGGGGGATTCGAGGGCGTCCGCGACGGCAGATGGTACACGGACATGACCGAAGAGTCTCTTTCCAAGCTGCTGGAATCGGCCGGGTTCGAGCCTCTGGACGTCTGGGCTTCCGAAGGGAGCGGGTTCCGTTGGACGAATTCCGTGTCCCGCCGCATCGGATAAAACGATCTTCCGAGGTCAACTCTTATCTTCTATCGGTCAATCCGGCATATATGGCATTCGACGGAAGGGCAGGCATAGTCGACATCGACGAGGACGAGCGCACGGTCATCTTCGACACGTACAGGCTCAAGAAGATTACGGGCACCCGCGTGGCGCCCATCCTGGGGATGAGCGAGTTCGCCACCCCGTTCAAGGTCGCCTGCGAGCTCGCCGGACTGTATCCCGGCGACAAGGCCAACAAGTACATCGATGCCGGGAACATCCTGGAGCCGGTCCTGAGGGAGTACCTGGGCACCCGTTGCAACGCCATGCTGAAGGATCCCCTTTCCATCCCCGAAGGCTCCAGGGCCGCCGTGGAGGAGCCGGTCCCCAAAGAGCAGTGCGGATACGACCACTTCCACAACGAGAAGGTGTTCGGAGGGATGGTGGACGGGTACATCCAGGTCGACGGGAAGAGGAACTCCATCCTGGAGATCAAGACCGCCTCGTCGAGGGAGAAATGGCTGGACGAGGACGGAGGGTACACCAACGTGCCCATGTCCTATATGCTCCAGGCATCCCTCTATGCCCAGCTCTCCGACCTGGACAGGATAGTGTTCCTCGTCGGCTTCCTGGAGGAGCCCGACTACGACAGGCCGAAGCAGTGGACCCCGAACGAGGAGAACACGTTCATCGTGGTCAAGGACCGCCTGGACATGACCGGCTATATGCAGCAGTGCGTCGATTGGTACAACGAGTACATGAAGGGAGGGTACACTCCCGAGTGGTCCGACTCCGAGGACGACCAGAACGTGCTGAAGTACCTCAAGTCCTACAAGCCCGGCGCCCAGAAGAACAAGAAGAGGCGCTGATCAGGAGACGGCCCAGACAGCGGCCAGCACGGCGACCATGAGGACATTCGCCCCCAGGAACATCAGGGCGAACCTCCTCATGTCCCCGCCCTCGGCCTTGGCGTAGATCCCGAAGGTGATCACGCTGGCCATGGACGCTATGGGCGTCCCGAAGCCTCCGACGTTCACCCCGGCCAGCAGGCCCGCCCAATCGTCCGTGAAGGATGAGAGCAGGGTGGCCGCGGGCACGTTGCTTATGAATTGGCTCAGCCCGACCGCCGGAAGGAACGGGCCGCCGCCCATCAGGCCCTCGATGGCCTCGTCGACGGAATCCACCGATGTCAGGGCTCCTATGAGGACGAACAGGAAGACGAACGTCAGGAGCAGGCCGTAGTTCACGTCCTTCAGCGACCGCGGGGCCGTCTCCAGGACGATCCCCGTGGAGACGATCAGCATGAACCAGCAGGGGACCACCTTGACGACGCAAAGGATGCAGAACGCGAAGGCGAACGCCAGCGATCCGATGTACAGCCAGTCGACGGCTGTCTTCTCCTCTTTCGCCATCTCCACGCGGTCCTTCGGCACCAGGAGGCACAGCGCGAATATCAGGGCGGCTCCCACCATCAGGTACGGGAGCATCACGGAGACCACGTCCCGCATGCCGAGCCCGTAATGGGAGTACACCATCAGGTTGTGGGGGCTCCCGAAGGGGAAGGCCATGCATCCCGTGTTCGCGGCAAGAGTCTGGAGCACGGCCACCGGGGCCATCAGGTCCCTGCGGCCGATCTTCCCCAGAACCAGCATGGCGAATGGCACGAAGGTGATCAGCGCCACATCGTTGGTTATGAACATGGAGCATAGCAGGGGCAGCGCCACCAGCAGGACGCACAGCCTCCTGGCATCCATATTGCCGGACACCACCGAGCCCGCTATCCTTGCGAAGGCGCCGAGCTCGGACAGGGCCGAGACCACGCACATGAAGCAGAACAGGGTGCAGATCATCGTCCAGTCGATGTTGCCGCAAACGTCTGCCGAAGGACGGACGATCAGGACGCAGGCGATGCACAGCGCGGCGGACGCCGTGAGCATGGGCTCGCTCTTCGCGAACTTCAGCAGCCTGCTCCCTGTCCCGGACAACCGCGCACCTTCCGAGCGCCGTATAGGATGGGGCTTGTAGAAGTACCTTCGTCGGGCGGCAGTTTTCAGCGAGCCGCGGCGGATGCATCTCGGCAGGATCTTCCGCTTCGCTGAAACCTGCCGGCCCGGAATGTCCGCGCTGTCTGAGGATAGGCATATCAACAGGGAGCACATCGCAGTTATCGGTGTTAACATGTCCGTCAAAGACGATGTGATCAGAGCCATGAAGGAAGCCGGCAAGCCCATGAGCGCCGGAGAGGTCGAGAAGGCCACGGGGGTCGACAGGAAGGAGATCGACAAGGCTTTCAAGGAGCTCAAAGCCGAGGGCGCCATCGTGTCCCCCGTGAGATGCAAGTGGGAGCCTGCGCAGTGAACAGCGGCTGTCGGGGTGCATGTCATGCATCCCGGAGCCTTCTCGATGCATCTGCGATTTTTTTTCATTCAACTGAAATATTTTTCAGTTACGGAAATAAGTTTCAATCAAATGACAATATTTACAAATATCCATATGGATTTTCAGTTGCATGAAAGATCATATGGTCCTCCGCGAGCAGTACCTTGCGAGGTTGCAGGGCGGCAAGGATGCGACAGATGTCGTCAAAGTCGTCACCGGGATGCGCCGCTGCGGCAAGTCCACGCTCATGATGCAGTACATCGACCGCCTGAAGAGCCTGGGAGTGCCCGAGGGCCGTATCATCTACGCCAATCTGGAGTCCCGGCAGTTCGAGGACATCTCGGATTCCAAAGGGCTCAGCGGATGGCTGGCCGAGAGGATGCCAAAGGACAGGGCATATGTGCTCCTGGACGAGGTGCAGAGGATAAAGGGCTGGGAGAAGACTGTCAACTCCCTCCAGGCCGACTACGATGCCGACATCTACGTCACGGGATCAAACGCATACCTCCTGTCCTCGGACCTGGCCACATACATCTCCGGGCGGTATGCGGAGATCAGGATGCTGCCCCTGTCGTTCAAGGAGTTCTTGGAGCTCAACCCGCCTACGGCCGAAGAAGACCGGAGCAGGCGGCTCCAGCAGTACATTTGGACAGGCTCCCTTCCGGCCGTGGAGCTGGACAGGGACGAGCAGTACACATCCGACCTTCTCCTGGGGATATACAACACGGTCGTAAGGAAGGACATCCAGACGCATATCGGGGTCAGGGACCAGACCCGTTTCGAGAACATCACGAGGTTCGTGATGTCCAATATCGGGAACACCACGAGCTGCAAGAACATAGCCGATGCCGTGAACGCTTCCCCCAATACGGTCAACAGGTACCTGAGGGCGCTGGAGGACGCTTTCCTGATCTATAAGGCACCGAGGTTCGACATCCGCGGGAAGAAGCTGCTCAAGACCAAGGAGAAGTACTACGTCGCCGACACGGGAATCAGGAACACTGCTCTCGGTCTTGCCGCAGGCGATGACATCAGCAGGCAGCTGGAGAACCTCGTGTACCTGGAACTCGTCAGGAGAGGGTACAGGGTGACGGCCGGGATCTGGAGGGATCGGGAGGTGGACTTCACCGCTGTCCGGAACGGCGAGGCGGAGTATTATCAGGTCGCCCAGACCATGCTGCCCGAAGATGTCTTCGAGAGGGAGGTCCGCTCGCTCAGGGACATTGACGACAATTTCCCGAAGACGGTATTGTCCCTTGATTCATTCCTGGTGCCGATCGGAGGGGGGATCAGGCACAGAAACCTTATCGAATGGCTCCTGGATGCCCGATCCCCGCGAATGCCTTCAGATCCTGCGAATCAGCGACATTATGAGGGAGGTCATCGGGACCCTTCCGGACCTGGCGGACCTCTCCAGCAGCTTCCTGAGCGATTCCCCGTCCAGCATCCCGGTGGAGAACAGCTCCTCCAGCAGGCGCCCGTTCCCAGAGGACACAGCCTGCTCCGCGCGTGGAAGGACGATGCCCGTGAGCTTCCTCACGTACCATGCGCGGGCCTTCTCGGACAGCATCACGGGGTCCTTCAGCCTCGTCATCGCCGATTCCTCGGGTATGGACAGCAGGGACGACATCGCGGCATCGTCAAACGCCGGGAACGACATGGGCATCCTGGCCGGGAACGAGAAGGAGAACGGCCTGCCGCCGTCCCTGCACCTGAGCGTGCATTCCGACGGAGCCGTCAGCCCGAACGAGCTGAACGTCCTGATGTCCCCTCCGTACTCTATCGCGGTGAGCCCGGTGGCCATGTCGAACGCTTCGGAATCGATGCTCTTCACGGTCTCGGGTATCTTCACCGTCCTGCCCTGAGAAGAGTGGCCGCCCTCCATGAACGCCGGCCCTATCGCCACCACCGGAGCCCCGCAGACGGATCCGGGGATCTCGAGCACGCTGTCCAAGGTGGAGGCTTTGACTATCCTGACCCCTCCCTCGCAGGGCTCCGTCTTGACCGACATCATGATGATCCGCCTCCCAGCATCTCTGCTATCCTGCGCTCCTTGCCTTTCGAGAAGAGCTCGTCGTTGAGCCTGTACAGCGGGCCGTCCAGATCGGACGCCATGACGATGCTGTAGCTTCCGATCAGCGCCGACATCAGGGACGACGTCTCCTGGCCGTTGCGGAAGGCAGACCTCATGAACGCCACGGCGTTCTCCAGCCTGGAGCCGAGCCTCGCGCGCGCCTGCTCCCGCTCTTTCTCGACGGTCTCCGGGTTCGCATCCTGGGACGAGAGCCTTACCAGGGCGCTCCCGGCGGAGGCCCTGCGGAGCGGGTCCGAATCGGATATCCCCGCAAGGTACTTCCCGGGGTCCTTCTGGCCGAGCGCTTCCTCGAGGAGCATCAGGCCCATGGCCTTCTCCGCGTCCGATGCCAGGGAGCCTGCGATCATCGATATTATGGAGATCTTCTCCTCGGCATCCGCGCGGACTATGGCATCGGTGTCCGAGGACGCGCCGTCCAGGATGGCCTCTATGTCGTGGTCTTTGGAGTACTTCATGTAGAACCCGTGGTACCGGAAGAACTCCTCCGCGACCGCGGGGTCCCTTATGTACTGCGCCACGAGGGTGCGGTCGGGCTCAAGGCCCACGGACTCGCAGGAGTCCATCATCAGGGACAGGTCCTCCCATCCGCGGGGGGTGACGAACACCGGTCCGGAAGGGGTCCTCTCGATCCTGAGCAGGTTCTGGGGCTTCACCTGGAGATAGTAGATTATCGAGCCCTGCAGCCCGGCTCCGCGGGCGTAGTTCAGCCACACCTCGGTGTCCGGCTCCACCTCTATGACCCTCAGCCTGTCCAGGGTGGCGATGTCCATCTCCCTGGCGGAGGCGTTGTATTCCGGAGGGTTGCCTGCGGCCACCAGCACCCATCCCTCGGGGATCCTGTGAGGCCCGAACTTCTTGTTCTGCAGCAGGTCGAGCATCGCCGGGGCCAGGGTCTCGGAGACGCAGTTGACCTCGTCGATGAACAGGATGCCCGCGGAACGGCCCTGCTCCTCTATGGCATCGTACACCGAGGAGACGATCTCGCTCATGGTGTACCTGGTGATCTCGGTCTCCTTCCCTCCGTACACCGCGGATTCGATCATCGGCAGCCCTATGGCGGACTGGCGGGTGTGGTGCGTCATCGTGTACGACACGAACCCCACATCCATCTCGGATGCGATCTGAGACATGATCGCAGTCTTGCCGAGCCCAGGGGCGCCCAGCACGAGGATGGGCCTCTGGCTGCGGACGGGGACCGCCGGCCTGCCGGCGGCGTCCTTCGACATATAGGCTCTCACCGCGGATGCGATGGAGTCCTTCGCTTCCTGTATGTTCATGATACCTCCTCCGGCCCCAGGTCCTCCGGGGCCAGCTCTATCTTCATCGCCCATGGCGGGATCGGATGCTCCCGGGAGCCGTCGTCGCAGAAGACGAAGGCCACATCGTAGGGCGGGCGCTTCTCCGGGAAGGTCCCGAGGCCGTCGGTGAAGTACAGCATCCCCTTCAGATGCTTCAGCGACCCGTCGTCTATCATCCCGCTGACGTAATCGAACGCGGGGCGGAAATCCGTTCCGCCTCCGCCCCTGACCTCGAACCCCTCCGCCAGGGCGGAGATGTCCGCAGGGCATGCGATCACTGTGTCCGAGCGGACCATCATGTCGCATTGGACCACATGGATCCTGGATCTGCCCTCCGGCAGACACTGGCGGACGGCGTCGAGCGCCTCCTCCAGGAATCTGGACATCGGCCCCTTCAGCACGGAGCCCGAAGTGTCCAGGGCTATGACGAACTCGTCCACTGACCTCCTGTCGGCGGCCTCCGAGGAGTCCATCAGGGGGATGTTCCCGTAGCGCTGCAGGCCCATGGTGTAGTAGATCGGGTCGAAGGAATCGGGGTCTTCTCTGGGAAGGGAGCTCCTGGACACGAACCTGCGGAGGAACTCCCTGTAGTCGTGCCTCCTGCGGTTCCTTATCCTGAGGACCTTCATCAGAGCCTCCGTCCTGCCGGCCAGTGTCATGGAGAACCCTTCGACCTCGGTCATGGCCTGCTCCGAGATCTCCTTCCACCGGTCGTCGTCGCCGGTCCTGGCCGAATGGCTGTCGCGGTTGAACGACTTGGCGTACATCGGCAGCTTCCAGGGGGATTCCCCGGAGATGGCATCGGCGAGCGCGTCGGGAGACGGCGATCCGGCGATGGACAGGATGCGCTCGAAGGCGTACATCCTCTCCTCCTTCCCGGGGATGGACATGTGCGGGGCGTCCAGAGAGTCCAGGATGTACTCCACGGTCATGTCCTCGGCGAGGCCCCGGGGGCCTCCCTCGGGAGCAGGGGAGTCGTGGCCCAGGATGCAGTGCAGGGCGGAATGCGCTATGGCTCTGGAGATCAGGGCGGGATCGGACGCGTACATGGCCTTCAGAGTCTCGGAGCGGAACCTGATGCGCGTTCCGTCGCATTCCGGGAGGCCGGATCCCGGGACGACCTCCGTCTTCAGGGAGAGCACCGCCTTGGTCAGGAACCTGGCGTCGATGCAGACGGCGCCGGCGGAAGAGGACGCGACCTCGTCCAGGGCATCCGTCGGTAGTTCCCCCTGCGGTAGTGCCCGGTCTCCTTCATGCGGGAGAATATCGCCTTGATCATCTCGGAGTCGTCGTAGGACAGGTCTCCGAGCTTGTAGTTGAACTTGCCCGGGGCGATCTTGAAGAGGCGGTCGGTGCGGACGCGGGACGTCTTGTCGAGCATCACGTCGTAGGGGTCCATGAGCCTTATGTCCGTCCCGGGGTGACGGGGGTGGGTGGTGACCATGTACACGGTGAAATCCGGGCCGGTCTTCTCCAGGACGATGACGGGGCGGTTCTTGGCGCCGGACCCGTCGTCGAAGTACACGTTGGCGTTCCATGCCTCCATGGGCCCGGGGAAGCCTTTGGATGTATCATCCCGGAGTTTCATGGACGATGAATGCGTCTGCGGATATTCAACCAATCGGTTCGGCCCGGTTCCGGGCCGAACAAAGATTTTATATCCAGGTTCCTGGTTGGGGAGATTGCCGGATTATAATGGGCAAGTAGATCAGCCCGGTAGATCGCTGCCTTCGCAAGGCAGAAGTCGCGAGTTCGAATCTCGCCTTGTCCACCACTACATCCTTTTCTGCAGGGACAGTCGCATTCCGAACGGAGGAGTCCCAGCGGGCGCAAGGTCATTGGACGACCGTTTCGGTCTTCACAGACACATCTGTCCCCTTGAACGCTATCCCGTACATGATGACGGTGCCCCTGAGCATACGGGTGCAGGGCTTCTCGCGGATCTGCTCCAGTCCAGATTCGGACAGCGCGTCGATCTCCGGGTCTCCGTTTTTCCAGCGTTCGAGCACCATGAGGATGTGCGGCAGGTTCTGTATCCTGCTTTTCAGCAGGACATCGCAGCGCCCTTTTCCGGAACGGAGCTCGTTGAAGATCTCGTAGGGGCCTTCCAGATGCATCAGGAGCGCGATGCACATGATTTCATAGGAATGCTCATGGGACATGATCTTCGGATCCATCGACATGACGAAGCTCTCCAGAGCGCGGGACACTCCTTCGATGTTCCCCGATGATATCGAAACGCTCAGGTCTGCGATCCTGCCGCTCGCGTATCCCAGGCGCGCGGCGAACTTGTCCCTGAACGCTACTGCCATCTCGAGGTTGGGGATCGAGATCTCGTACCTGTTCGTCCCGCCGGCAGGAGCTGCGCTGAGGTAGCCCGATATCACAATCATCGACAGCAGATCCGAAGGGTCGCAGTCTGTTCCGAGGTCTGCGTACACTACCGTGTCGCTAAGTTTCTGCCGTCCCTTCTCCCTTCAGCATCTTCTCGAAGATCGGGAATGTGCTCGGGCCGAGGCCGTCTATCATCCGGTCGATGATGTCGTTGTAGCTGGTGCCGGCCCAATATGCCTTCGGGTCGAAATTCCGGTATATGTAGTTCAGGATGCTCCAGGGGTTGTATACATCAGCCCCGCCGAAACGGTATCCGTCATACCACATCTTGGCCTCGTCGAACTTGTCCTCATGGCCGTATGCGGCGCATAGTTCCCGGACCTCGGATTCGGTGAATCCGAACATCTCGTCGAGCACAGGGTTCAGCACGCTATCGACAATCAGGTTGTTGAGCCCTGAGAATATGCTCTCCTTGCCTATGCGCATGACTCCGGTCAGAACGGCTATCCTCAGGTTCCCGTTCCCTTTCAGGGCCTCGCCCAGGAAGTCTTTCAGGAAATCGAGGATCCTCCTCCGATGCGAATCTTCCCCGGGCTTGCTGGACGTGTCCCTGGCGTTGTTGACCGCGTTGTCATATTCGTCGATGATCAGGATGGCTTCCTTGCCGGTCTTGTCATGGACGTGCTTCAGCAGCTTGGATAGAGATAGGGTGAACTTGGCAATCCCTTCCTCCGTGTCCAGATGGGGGAAAAGCAGCTCTGGACTCTCATCCAGTTCGGCCGCGTTCTCCGGCTACAGGGAATCGATGTAGAGCTGGACGACCTTTTCCCGGAGGAGGCAGATGAAACGCTCATAAGTCCCGTTGCCCAGCCCCTTCATGTCCAGATATATGACGGGATTTGAGTTCTTGTCGGGATCGTCGGGGCGGATCTTCGAGATCTCCAGTCCGTCGAACCAATTGTTGCCGCGGTATCTGTCGCTCAAGTAGGCATCGAGCATGGACAGGTTGAGGGATTTCCCGAAGCGCCTGGGGCGCAAGAACAGGAATGCGGACGTCTTCTTGCTGAGGATGCGGTCTATGAAGGCCGTTCTGTCGATGTAGCAGAGGTCTTCATCGCGGAGCCTTTTGAAGTCCTGGACACCTATCGGGATCTCCTTCATGCTGGATGGATGCGATGGCGTTGTTAAGGTCATTTCGGGCTCGGATGTCCTGATTCGGAAGCGGGGTTTTTATATGACGATGCTGATGGAAGCAACAGAACCTCTGAGTCCCGCCCCGAAGGGCAGGTAAAGGGTTTCTGGCGCATCAGGATGCGCCAGTTGCCGGCGTATCACCGATACACCAGCTGGAAAAGCTCAACGATGAGCTGAGCGATTCCAACGACCAGGGCCGTAGCTTTCCAGACGTTGAGGCCCTGGTTCTCCTTTTCGGCGATAGATTTCACCTCCCGGAAGTATACAGGGCAGGAGCCTGAACGCAGACGGGAAGTCTGGTTTCAGACTTCCTCCCTGGTGTCGGCTCATATGCGCTAATACTATAAGAATAGAATATGTTGAAATATAACTACAACTCATTTTATATATCTATATTAGTAATCACGGAAAGGCGGGCTTGGCGCGAAATGGATGTTTCATGTCGCCAAGGTCTCGGATGCGCGTGTTTTCTTTCCGACAACAGCTCCCGTAGCTCGGTCGCAATGTTCTGATCTCGCTGGATTCCCGTGCGTGCGCGCGCCGAGTGCGATGCGCATCGGAAAGGATCTCCGCGGCAGCAGCTTCCACGGAAGCCGTCAGCCGATCGCCGCAGGCATCTCCTCAGGTCCTCGACGTAATCT